>CAZLAG010000012.1:0-16779 GCA_964557475.1 uncultured Gammaproteobacteria bacterium | reverse complement strand
CCCTATTGGAATTTGAAAAGGTATATCAAATGTTGGGGGTAAAAATTGATTTTATTCATGGAGAAAGTTTTTATAGTGAGATGTTGCCAGAGATTACCCAAGAAATTATTACCAAAGGAATTACAAAAAAAAGTGAAGGAGCAACAATTATAGAACTACCCAATATGCCTCCTGCAATGTTACAAAAATCAAATGAAACAACAACTTATTTCACCAGAGATATGGCAACAATTAAATATAGAATCGAAAATTGGAACCCTGATTTGATTGTTTATGAAGTTGGAGTTGATCAACAATTACATTTTAGACAAGTGTTTGAAACAGCAAAATTGATGGGTTGGTGGCCAAAAAATGGTATGATCCACGTGGCTCATGGATTGATTAGATGGCCGACTGGAAAATTTTCAACTCGAAAAGGTGACACAATTCATTTGTCTGACGTAATAGAAAAAGCCACAGATGAGGCAAAAAAAATAACTGATAAAACTAGTGTTAATAAGGAATTAACGGCAACAGAAAAAGAAGAAATGATAAAGGCAGTGGCAATTGGAGCCATAAAATTTAGTGATCTAGCTAGTGACCCACGAAAAGATGTAATTTTTGATTGGGATAAAATTATGAGTTTGGATGGAGATAGTGGCCCATATTTACAATACACTTACGCTAGATGTAAGAGTGTCTTAAACAAAACTTTGATTAAAGAACAAAAGAATATCGACGAAATACCAACTGATATTAATGAAGATGAAATGGCTTTGCTTAAAGAGTTTTATCGATTTGAAGAAAAAATTGTGGAAGCAGCAAATAGATTTTCACCATCAGTAATTGCCGAATATATTTTGGGGGTAGCTAGAAAATATAATGAATTTTATGCTAAAAACAGAATCATTGATCAAAAAGAAGAAGTTTTTAGAATATTTTTGACTAAAACTACTGCAAGTATTATTGAAACTGGACTTGATCTTTTAGGAATAGAAACGGTAGAAAAAATGTGATATTCTGTTTTTAATATGGGAAAAGAAAATGGTTTAGATCTGAGAATTTTTGATGTTTATATGAAGAAAGAGCATGGGTGTGATAATAGTCAGCAAACTTCAGAAGCAGTGAAACAACCAACTCCAGAAGAACTACAAAAAAATGGATTGGGAAGTATGAGATTCCAAAATTATCCAGACGGTTAAGTTTTTATTTAAATAATCTTTGGTAGATTTCGGAATAATGGGATACTGGAATAAATTTTATATCCTTTTTTACCTCTGCTGGTATATCGACTAGATTTTTTTGATTGTCTTTTGGAATAAAAATAGTTTTTAGACCAGCTCGATGGGCAGCAATAGATTTTTCTTTTAAACCACCAATCTCTAAAATATTTCCTCTTAAGGTGATCTCTCCAGTCATACCAACTTCTTTTGGAATTGGAGAATTTTTTAGAGCTGATACTAAAGCAGTGGTAATAGCGCCGCCAGCTGATGGACCATCTTTTGGAGTAGCACCTTCAGGAACATGAATATGAATATCAATTTTGTGAAAATCTTGTTTAATATCAAAATTTTTAGCTTGGGAACGAACAAAAGAAAGAGCAGCTTGACATGATTCTTTCATTACAGATCCAAGTTTACCAGTTAAAATAAGTTGTCCCTTACCTGGCATAATATTGACTTCGATAAATAAAATATCACCACCAACACTGGTCCAAGCTAAACCTGTAGAAACACCAATTTCATCTTTTTTTCCCTTAAGTGTGGGAGAAAATTTTTCTGGTCCTAAGAATTTTTTGATAGTAGCAATATCGTTTAAATCAACTTTTTTAACTTTTGAACTGACTATTTTTTTGGCAACTTTTCTAAAAAGTGATGCTATCACTCGTTCAAGTCCACGAACTCCAGATTCCCTAGTATATTTTTCAATAACATATTTTAGAGTTTCATCTTTTAAATCAACAATATTGTCTGATTTAAGGCCATTAGCTAAAAGTTGTTTTTTAATTAAATATTTTTTGGCAATATGAAATTTTTCGTCAATAGTATAACCAGAAAAACTAATAATTTCGAGACGGTCACGAAGTGGACCTGGAATAGTAGAAATATCATTACCAGTTAGAATAAAAAATACTTTGGAAAGATCGACTGGAAAATCAATATAATGATCGGAAAATTCTTTATTTTGTTCTGGGTCTAAAGTTTCTAATAAAGCTGAGGATGGGTCACCTCGAAAATCATTGCCAATTTTATCAACTTCGTCCAACATAAAAACTGGATTCATCGACTTGGCATCTTTTAGACCTTTTATAATTCGACCTGGCATAGCACCAACATAAGTACGACGATGACCCCTAATTTCTGCCTCATCTCTAATTCCACCAAGAGAAGCTCTGACAAACTCCCGACCTAAAGAAGTAGCGATAGATTTACCAATTGATGTTTTACCAACGCCTGGAGGACCAATAAAACAAAGAATATTGGCAATATTAGTGTCTGATGATTTGTTTTTATTTTTTAAATTAAGAACAGCTAAATATTCCAAAATTCTTTCTTTGACATCTTTAATACCATAATGATCTTGGTCTAAAATTTTAGCGGCTTGTTTTATGGTATTGTCAGAACTTTTGTATTTGCCAAAAGGCATTTCTACTACAGTTTCTAAATAAGTTTTTATATAACTTGATTCTGGAGCCATAGAACCCATTTCGATAAGACGATTTAATTCTTTTATTAGTTTCTTTTTTATATCGCGATCTACTTTAAGTTTTTTTATTTTTTTCTCAAGTTCATCAAATTCACCATTTGATTCACCAAGTTTTTTAAGTTCTTTTTCGATTTGTCGCTTACGTTCTTCCAATACATTTCTTTTAATACCAGTATTAAATTTTTCCTGAGTTTTTTCTTCAATAGAACGTTCTAATTCAGCTATTTTCATTTCTTGAACTAAAAGTTCGGTGACCGTTTTTAATCTTTGACTAACAATAAGAGTTTCAAGTAATGATTGTTTTTCAGATAATTTGGCATCAACCGAAAAAGAAACTTGATCAGCTAGATCACTACTGGAAACACCTGTAGAAAGTTGCATCATAGCGGGAAGATCAAATTGACGACCAACTGCAAAAGCTTTCTTGAGTTGACTTAATAAAGCTTCAGCAGAACGTTGAACCTCGGTAAGAGGCTCTGGAACTATGGGTAAGTCAACATATTCGGCTAAAAATAAAGGATCGGTTTTTAATATATTAACGATATTGACCCGAGAAATACCTTTTACAATAGCATGTAAACTACCATCGGTTTGAAGTACATGCTCAATTTTGGCCAAAACACCGACAGAATATAGATCTTCAAGTTTTGGATTTTCTGTCTTAGGGTTTTGTTGAGTGACAATTAAAACTAACTTATTGGTATTATCATAAGCATGAAGTAAAGAATTCATTGATTCTTTACGACCAAAAAAAAGTGAGGTTTCAACGGATGGAAAAAGAACAATATTACGAAGAGGAATTAGAGGTAATATTTTTCGAATTGGTTGAAGTGCTGAACTTTCGTTTGAGATTTCTGGCATAGTAATTAGCAGTCTAACACCCCTATTGCTAAGTGTCAACTAATAAATGGTTATATAGTGTAAAATACATCAGTGAAAAATAAAAGTCAGATAATAAAAAAAATAGGTAAGGTAGTAATTCTTGGCAGACCTAATACAGGTAAATCGACATTGTTAAATGCGATTATGTCCCAAAAGGTAGCCATTACTTCCCCATTACCTCAAACAACCAGAAAAAATAGTCGAGTAGTTTTTAGCGACCCAAGAGGAGAGATAATCTTTAGTGATACTCCAGGAATAATCGGAAAAATTAATGATTTGGTAGGTAAACGAATAAATCGTGAAGCTCCAAAAGAATTAGAAAAAGCTGATGTAATTGTCTGTTTGGTCGATATATCTAGACCCAAAAATGATGAAGAAAATAAAGTAATCGGTTTGATTAGAAAATCAAAAGCCAAAAAGATTTTAGTCTACAACAAAATGGATGTAGCTTTTGGACCAAAAGATCATTTAGCTGAGTACAATTACTTAGAAGAAGAATTTGATAAAGTAATAACCATTAGTGCGATTAAAGAAAAAAATATTAAATCATTACTTAACGATATATTTGAATTATTACCTGATGGTGAAAACAAAGAAGTACAGTACAATATCGATCTGATGACAGAAAAAAATAAGCCAAAAATGGGAATGAATTCAAAAGAATATATTGGTGAAATTATTAGAGAAAAAGCTTATCTTTTTTTACGAGAAGAAGTTCCCTATTCTATGACTGTGGTTGTCAATGAAGTTAAAGATAAACGAAAGATTATCTTAATTAAGGCAACTATTTTTACCACTGCTGATAGATATAAAAAAATGATAATTGGTAGGTTTGGAAAAAAGATTAAAGAAATTGGATATAATGCTAGAAAAGAATTGGAATTAATGTCTGAACGAAAAATATTTTTGGATTTAACAGTAGAAGTGGATAAACACTGGCCAGAAAGAGAAATAGAAAAGTAAACACGATATAATTGGCTAATGATTGGAATTAAAATTGCGGTAGTACAGATGGAGGTTGTTTCTGGTAGACCTGACAAAAATATAGATAAGATTATTCAAAAAATTCAAGAAGCTAAAAAAAATAAATATGATTTGGTAATTTTTCCAGAAATGGTAGTAAGTGGATATTTAATTGGAGATGAATGGGAAAATGAAAGTTTAATAAAGAATCTAATGAAAATTAATGAAAGAATAAAAAACGAAAGTGATGGAATAACAGTGGTTTGGGGAAACGTGATGGCAGATTTTGATAAAAAAGGTGAAGATGAAAGAGTCAGAAAATATAATGCAATTTTTATAGCTTCAAACAAAAGATGGGTCAGTAATAATATATTTGATGGATACTCAATAAAGACTTTACTACCAAAATATAAAGAATTTGATGATGAAAGACATTTTTATTCAATGCAAAAGGTTGCTTTGGAAAGACATAAACAAATTAATGAATTATTAAAACCATTCAAAATTAAAACTGAAAATGGTGAAATTAATGTAGGTTTGACTCTGTGTGAAGATATGTGGTGTGAAGATTATTTAATTAACCCAACAGAAATATTATTAAAAAATGGAGCTGAATTAATAGTTAATATCTCGGCATCACCATGGACTTGGAGAAAAAATATAAAGCGTCACAAAATAATTAAAAATTTATTAAAAAATAACCCAGTAAATTTTATTTATTGCAATAATGTAGGTATTCAAAATAATGGTAAAAATATATTTTTATTTGATGGTAGTTCGACGGTTTACGACCCTACTGGAAATATAATAGCAGTGGCCAAACCATATCAAGAAGAAATATTAGAAATAAATTTATTAAATAAAAAAACTGATCTTGCTTATAATGATGAAATTTCTGATGATGAAAAAGACGCTGAAGAGCTTTATGAAGGATTGGTTTATGGAATTAAAAAGTTTTTTGAACAAAATAAAATAAAGAAAGCAGTGGTTGGAATTAGTGGAGGAATTGATTCAGCTGTTTCATCTAGTTTGTTGGTGGCAGCATTGGGAAAAGAAAAAGTACTCGGAATAAATATGCCATCGAAATTTAATTCAACAATCACTAAAAATTTAGCTGGTAAATTGGCAAAAAATCTAAAGATAGATTATAAAATAATACCAATACAGGATGGGGTTGATTTAACTATTAAAGAATTAAGGGAAAGTAATTTTGAAATTAGTGAAGTGACAAAAGAAAATATTCAGTCAAGAGATAGGGGTAGTAGAATTTTAGCTGGGGTGGCCGCTTGTGTGGGTGGAGTAATAATCAATAATTCTAATAAAACAGAAATGGCTTTAGGTTACACAACTCTTTATGGTGATCTAAACGGAGCACTATGTCCAATTGCTGACTTATATAAATGGGAAATTTATAGATTGGCAAAATATATTAATAAAATTAATAAACAAGAGATTATTCCAAAAGAAATTTTTGAGATAGTACCTTCGGCAGAATTAAGTGATAAACAAGATGTTACAAAAGGTTTAGGTGATCCGATACTTTATCCATATCATGATAAATTGATCCGAGCATTTGTTGAATTTAGAAAAGATCCAAAAGAAATTTTGGAATGGTATGATCAAAAAAATATAGAAACTGAAATGAAATTAGAAAACGGATTAATTAAAAAATATTTCAAAAATAGAGATGAATTTAAAAAAGATTTAGAAGAAAAATGGAAATTGTTTAAACTGAGTTATTTTAAAAGAATTCAAGCACCACCAATAATTACCGTCAGTAGAAGGGCTTTTGGATTTGATTTAAGAGAGTCACAAAATCAGGTGTATTTAATTGACAGAGATTCTGATTTACTTTAGACTGAATATGTTAACAGTTTTTAATATATAAATATGGCAAAAACAGGAAAATTCTTTTTAGCAACAATGTTTGGCGCTGTTGCTGGCGCTGTTGGTGGTTTATTATTAGCCCCAAAATCTGGTAAAGAAACCAGAGAAGAAATTAAAAAAATAATTGCTCAACTAACCAAAGAGGTTCAAGGAACAGTTAAAGATACAAAAGAAAAAGTTGAAGATGTGTTTGGGCAAGTAAGTGACGCTACTATGAATAAATATAAAGAAGTTAAGTCAGCAGTAATGACAAAAGTAGCTGAAGTTAAGACTGCTGGAAAAGAAATTGATAAAGAAAAATATGGAATTGTAGTTGAAGATGTCGTTAAAGAATTTAAGGATGATTTTAAAGAAACTAAAGATGGTGCTCGAAAAATGATTTCTTATTTAAAGAAAGATTGGATCAAGGTAAAGAAGGCTTTATTTTAGAGCTTTTGTAATTAAGTCGTTAAGTTTTTTAATACTGTCAGAGTCGATAATTGAAGTTGAAATATCGGCTCTGATTTTTGTTTGAAGAGCTTTAATTTCTTTTGGATCTTTAGTATCTGTTTTGGTTAAAACAATTATCTCTGGTTTTTTATCCAAAACTGAACTGTAATTAGAAAGTTCTTTACGAACAGTTTTGTAATCTTTTAGTGGATCTTGGCTTTCAGCTGAGACACAATGAATTAAAAGGCTAGTGCGTTCAACATGTTTTAAAAATTTTACACCTAAACCCTTACCATCGGCAGCACCTTCAATTAACCCTGGAATATCGGCAATAATTAAACCGCTTTTTGCAACACCTAAATTTGGTTCAAGAGTAGTAAAAGCATAATTAGCAACTCTAGCATTAGCTGGAGTTAGTTCGTTTAATAAACTAGTTTTGCCAGCATTTGGTAGACCTATTAAACCAACTTGTGCAATGAGCTTTAATTTAAGAAAAAGTTTTTTTGGTTGACATTTAAAACCTGGTTCTGATTCCTGAGGAGTTTGATTGGTAGCCGAACGAAACATCCAATTTCCTCGGCCGCCTTTACCACCACGAGCCATAAGAACTTTTTGACCAAGTTCAGTAAGCTCAACAGAAGTACCATTGTCATAATTAACAACTGTACCAATAGGAACTTGAATGATTAAATCGTCACCGTTTTTACCGGTACGATTGTTTCGATCGCCAGGGTTACCGTTTTGGGCGGCATAAACTTTTGCGTGGCGAAATTGATTTAGTTTACTGATGTCAGAAACGGCTTCAAAATAAACAGAACCACCGTGTCCACCATTACCACCGTCTGGACCACCTTTGGGCCGCCAGGCGTCAGCATAGAAATGGACGATACCTTTGCCACCATCTCCAGCTTTAATAGTAATTTGAACTTCGTCGATTAACATAATTTAGTTTATCAGTTTCCGCCACAGGCGGATATAAATGAGTTTGTCAGTATATCAGAAAAAAACCGAATTTGTCCAATAAATGTTTATTTTGATTCGGTGGCGAGTTGACCACAGGCAGCAGAGAAATTTTGACCAAATGATCGGCGAAGAGAAAAATCGACTCGATAATTTTCTAAATATTTTATAAACATTTGTTGTTGATCTTTTGTAGCTGGATCCATACCTCCAGAAACAGGGTTGAGAGGAATTAAATTTAAGAAGAAAAGATGGTGAGAATGAATAAAATCAGCCAATAATTTGGCATCTTTTTGAGTAGTATTTTGTTCCATTAAGGCATATTCAAAAAAAAGCTGACGATTGGTATGGTTAACATAATAAAGACAAGCTTTTTTTAGCTCTACTAAATCAAATTTTTTGGCAATTGGCATGATAGTCTCCCGAAACTTTTGATCGGCTGAATGAAGGGAAATGGCAAGGTTGATTTGAGTGTCTAAATTGGTAAAGTCGATAATCTTTTTGGCAACACCAGCAGTAGAAATACTAATTTTGCGAGCACCAATATTTAGACCATCAAGAGAATTAATAATTTTTAGAGCCTCAACTAAATTATCCCAATTTAAAAATGGCTCCCCCATTCCCATAAAAACAATTCGACCAACAAAGGAGGGATGTATTTTTTGGTTCCAATATATTATTTGATCAACAATCTCTTCGACCGTCAGGTTCCTAATCAAACCCATTTTGCCAGTAGCACAAAATTTACAACCAAGAGGACAACCAACTTGACTGGAAATACAGGCAGTAATCCAATCTTCATAATCCATTAAAACTGATTCAATAAAATTACCATCTGATAATTTTAAAAGTGATTTTTGAGTGGATTGATCACCAACATTTTTGGCTTCTTCAACTGAAAGTAAAGACATTTGGGCTGATAGTTTTGCACGTAAATCAAGGGAAAGATCGGTCATTTGATCGAAATTTTGATAACGACCAGAATAATAATTCTTAACTATCTGACGATAACGAAAATCTGGAAGATCTTGTTGTTTAATAAAAGCTTTTAGTTGATTTAAATCCATCAATTTATGTCTTGTTTACGGCATTAAGATAGTCTTGTTTTTGTCGAAAACCAACAATAGTTTCAATAATTTGACCATCTTTAAATAAAATTACAGTAGGAATGCCAGTAATATTATATTTAGTGGAAATTTCTTGGGCTTCATCAACATTAACTTTGACAACTTTAAGATCTTTAACTTCAGTAGATATTTCTTCAATAACAGGTCCAAGCATTTGACATGGACCACACCAAGGTGCCCAAAAATCGACCAAAACTTTACCTTTGAAATCTAAAACTTCTTTTTGAAAATCTGATTGATTAATGTTTTGTGCCATATGTTAGTTATTATAAACTATTATTTTGATTTAACTAGTTTAGCGGTGTAAATTATTTGACGAACAACACCATCTGGACCTTCAATTTGATTAGTACCAGAAAGAGAAACATATTGAGAAAGATAATCAGATAAAGCAATTTTGATTTCCTTTAGTTGAGTTTGGGTTTCTTTGAGTTTATCAATATTAGTTTTGGCCGCAGGTATATTTAATGCTTTTTGACGAGCAGCAGCTCTAAGTTTGGCCATTTTTTTAGCTTCTTTTTCGGCTTCTTGAAATTCAGTATTACTTTCTAAAATTTCATCTAACATGGCTTTGTATTCTTTGACTTCATAACCAAGGTCATTAAGTTTCGAATTGGCACTATTAATAAGAGATTCGATGTTGAGCAAAGTTGCTACTTTATTTTCGTCTGGCATATTTTTAACTTTATCAATCTTGGAATTCATCTTCAAGAGACAAAAGTTCTTTGACTGAGTTTAATCTAACAAGTTTCATTCTGAGCGACTTTGCATTAGGAAAATCAGTAGTGTAAAGCAAAAAATGTTTACGCAAACTATCAAAAGCCCGATGGGGAAAAACTTGATTAAATATTTGAGCATGTAATAACATGGCAGAAAATTTCTCCTTAGTAGTGGCAATATGATTTGAAAAACACCAAGGGTTACCTCCAGCAGCACGACCAATTAAAATACCATTTACACCATATTTTTGACAATATTTAATTCCCTGTTGACGATTTTGAATATCGCCATTACCAAAAATTTTAGTTTTAGTCATTTTGGCTAAATCAACTACTTTCTGAATTTCTGACCAATCAGCTGTACCAGCATAAGCTTGTTTGAGAGTGCGACCATGAATCGTCAAAAAATCTAAACCTTGTTTTAGTAAAATTGGAGCCCATTCCTCAATAATTGAATGAGTAATACCTAATCTAGTTTTTACTGAAATAGTTGGTTTATTTTTAGATTTATTTTTTAATTGAGAATATTTTAGATTTTTATTGATTACATCTAAAGTTTTTTGATTGAGGCCAATTTCAGAAATTTTGACCTTGCCAGAAAACCAATCATCAATCCCCTGTTTTGTTTTTTGAATAATTTCAACAGCTAAGTCAGGTTTGCCGATGAGGGCAGCACCAGACCCATGTTGAGTAACAGTTTTAGCTGGACAACCCATATTAATATCTATCCCATCAAAACCTAGCTCACATAAAATAATAGCTGATTTATAAAAACTGTCGGGATCTTTTCCAAATAATTGCCCAATTATTGGCCTTTCTTGAGATGAAAACAATAAAGTGTCATAGAGTTTGATACCACCACGACTAATACCCTCAGCACTGACAAATTCAGTAAATAAAAGATCAGGTTTGGCGATTTGGCATTGAACTAAACGAAAAGCTTCATCGGTAATTCCATCCATAGGTGAAAGAGCAACAATATTTGATTTAGATAAAAAGTTATTTAACATGACAAGCTTTTGAAAAACGATATAAAGGAATAAAAATTATACAACTTAAAATAGTTTCTATTAAAATAGCGTTTCTGGCACCAAATTTATCAGCAAAAATACCTAATATAATAGCAAAAATAGAAAAAAATAAACTTCCAGCTAGAGAATTTAAGGAACCCATGGTGGCCCGTTGACGTGAAGTAAATTCAGATTGTAAAAGTTTATTTTCAGAGACAGAACTAACACCAAATAATAAAGATGTTGAAGCCATTAAACCAGGTGACCAAACTCCTGGAAAAATTAAGCTAATTAAATCAATAAACTTAGAGAAAATACCATCAACAATTAACATTTTAAAAGCAGTAAATTTTTTAATTATTTTTCCACTGAATTTAAAACTTAAACTAGCTCCAATATTAGATAAAACTTGAGCAAAACCAACAGCCCAGGTTGGCCAAAGAGTATTAACAAAAGCCGACCTAAACTGCCAAGCTGCTTCACCCATACCAAAACTAATAATACTAACTAGACTTAATTGTCTAAGTTTAAAGTTAGAAATAAAATTTTTAAAAGCCTCTCTAATATGAATAAAAATATTACTTGATTCTTTTTCTACAGTTTCTACATCAATTATCTTCAAGCTTAAAATTAAACAAATTAGTTGAGGAATAACAGAAACCCAAAGTAAAAAAGACATTGGGAAAAAAGCGATTAAACTAGAAAAAAGAGCTGATATTGCTAAGGCTATTTGAGACATAGAACCAATTTTTCCGTTATATTCCCCAAAATCTTCAATTTTATTGACCATAACTAAATTATCATAAAGTAATGCGTCATTGTTACCACTGTAAAAAGCTCTACCGATACCTTGAAAAACAGCTCCAAAAACTAAAAGCCAATAATTTATACCGATAGCATAAAAGATTGCTCCAAACAAAAAACAAATTGATCCAAAAATTAGGGTTTTTTTACGACCATATTTATCAGAAATAAAACCAGTTGGTAATTCGAAAATAGCTGAAGAAATCATAATTATAGAAAAAATACTTAATCCTAATGTATATGACCCAGAAACACGAGAAAAATAAATTATAGCTAACGGAGACCAAAGACTGAAATCGATAAAAAAACTATGCCAACGAAGTAATTTAATATTTCTCTCAAAAGACATATTTATTTCTTCCTTGATTTGGCGGCAAACTTTGCTCCAACTTTTGAGCCAAATACACGTTGTTTGAAAACAGTAGTACGAACATGAAGTGGTGAACTAGATTTATATTCTGGTTTTTGGCCTTTGGCAGGAATATATTTCTTTTTTTTAACTGGAAATACTTCTGGAATAAACTTAGGAATGTATTCACCAGTAGTATTGCGATTGAGTGATTTACCTAAAGAATTAAAAACTGGTTTACCACCTTTGTATTTTTTTGGTGGACGAGATTCTTGACGACTGGAAAAAGATGGAGATGGATTTGAATGAGCTTGAAAACGGCGATTTTGATATTCATCAGTATCCATATCAGGATGTGGTAAATAATTTAAAGATTGACGTCGATTGGGATGCTTTTGAAGAGCTTCCTCGTGACGAGCTTGACCTTCTGGAGTTAAAAATGGATCGGGTTGAGCATAATCAACAATAATAGATCTATCCTCTAGTTGATGATTGTGTAATTCTTTTTTAGCATTTATAGCATCGTCTAAGTTTTCAAATTCAATATAACCAAGACCTCGACTTTTACCCCAACGATTGTGCATAATTCTGATAGAAATTATTTTGCCATAAGGAATAAAAAGGCTGAGAAGTTCTCCTTCGGTAAAACGATAAGGAAGACTGCCGATAAATAGGCGTTTTGAGACAGGTTTGTTTTCTAACATAAATATAAGTTATTATAACCTATGATTAGATGGGAAGCATTTATTGTAGGAGACCTACAAACAAATTGTTATATTGTTTGGGATGATAGGACAAAATTTGGAGTAGTGATCGACCCAGGAGATGATGGACAAGGTATCTCTGAAGAGATTCAAAATAAACAAATTAAAATTGTAGGGGTATTAATGACACATGGTCATTTCGACCATAGTATGGCAGTTTTGGATATTAAATTAATTTACAATGTACCAATCTACTTACATAGCGATGATGAGTTTTTAATGAAAAGGCAAGATGAAACAGCTAAATATTTTTTAAAAATTAAAAATACACCACCAAATATTATTAAAATCGATAGAGATCTAAAATTAATTAAAAAAATTGAATTTGGAGAAGAATATTTTGAAGTAATAGAAACTCCAGGACATACACCAGGGTCAGTTTGTTTTTATTCAAAAAATAATAATTTATTGTTTAGTGGCGATACTTTATTTAAAGGTGAAAGGGGTAGAACTGATTTTAAATATGGATCGACTGAAAATATTTTTAAAAGTCTTAAAAATTTAATGAAATTACCAAATGAAACAGAAGTAATGCCAGGACACGGAGAAACAACTACTATTGGAGATGAAAAAGATAAATATTGTCTTAGTTAGACTTAAGATTGTTGATAGTTTCGTCGAAATTTTTGATGTGGTCTTGTTTGATACTTTCAAGTAAATTCACCAAAAGCTCGTTGATGTATTCCTTAACGCCTTCAGCCTGTTGTTCGGAAAGATTTAATTCGGTCATGAGTTCTTCAATTGGTTTCATGCCTATTTATAACATTATTTTGACCAAAATAGTATAATAAACGGCATTAATGCTTTGCTCTGTCGTCTAATGGTAGGACAGTCGGCTCTGAACCGACTAATCGTGGTTCGAATCCATGCGGAGCAACAAAAGTTATTTTTGTAGATGAAAAATATATAAATTTTTTTCTAGATTACTGTAATTTGGTATTGGAATCCACTCAAAATTAGAAGGTAATATTTTTTTATAAATATCAAAACAACGATTTGATTTTGAAATCAAAAATATTTTACCAGGTGGTAAGCTGCAATATTTACCATTTTCAAAAAAAGTTGAGGTTGATTTAGGGAAAAAATAATCAATAAAAATCGGGTATAAATAGAGGTCATCTTCTTCACTGTCTAAAATAATTAAATTATTTGGTTCCTTTTCTAATTGATTAACTGTTTTAGCCACATAGTATGTTGATAACTCTAATTTAAATTTATCTTTTGTTTCAGAAAAATAATAAATTGTCCCTAAACCAATGATCAAAAATAATAATAGTTTTAATACATATTTATTGAAAATTATCTTTTTTTTATTAAAAATAAATATCGTATATGTTAATAAAACAGGAATTATTACTATCGATCTATGAACTCTAAAAAAAATAGGATAATACATAAGACCTTTTGAAATTATTGACATAATTATTGTCAATAGCATCCAAAAAACGATAGTTAACGAAAACCAATTTGGAAAAATAAATATTGGCAAAATAATTAATAAAAAGAAAAAAGGAAACAAAAAAGGTGAAGTAAAACTATCCCCGTCAGATTTTAAAAATAGATGAGAAAAACCTTTTAGTACATCATCTATTAATAACTCTTGACTACGTATTTGATTATCAAAAATGTTTACATCTGTTCGATAATTAAAACTAATAAATAAAGTAACAATTGATATCAATAAAATAGCCATTAAAATAAATCCATTTTTATTTTCTTTTTTTCTAAAACTTTGTATTGAAAAAATAAAAATTACTAACATAAATAAAGTCATTAATGCCAAGCTAGAGGTATAAGAATAAATCAAATAAAAAAAACAAAGACCAAATAAATATAACGGAAATTTATCTTTCTTATTTAAATAATTTAGAATCAAACCACCGATTATTAAGCCAAACGAAAGAGGAAAAATGCTTTGTTCAAAAGTAAAAGCAAAATAATTAAAATAATGAAAATGTAATAATAAACCAAGACTAATAGCGGTGATTGAATCACCATTTTTAGAAAATTTCAAAAATCTAAGAGCATTTGAAGAAAAAATTAATAATCCAAAAATTAGATAAATACTTCCACCAATATTTAAATTAATTAAACTTCTTTGTAAAAGTGACGGTAGTGATGGAATTAAATATTGTCTTGCTGGATAACCATAAAGACAAGTCTTGTTATATCCATAATCAACTTCATTGTTGAAATTTGATAAGCTACAGGCAATTACTTTAGTCGATTCCCCGTTAAAGGATATCATTGTAGGAATTGACCTAATAATGAAAACTAAAAAAAGTAATAATACTAAAATTGTATAAATTGGGCAGTATTTAGCTTTAAAAATTGTTTGCCAACTTTTGATCAAAAAGAACAATAAATAAAAAAAACTTAAAATCCAACAATATGTGCCTAAACGACCAAGAATTGGAAAAATCAATGAAAGAAAATTCAAAATAACCAATAGAATTAAGATTAAATATCCTGAAAAATTACAAAACTGTTTAAGAGAAATTTTGTTGATATACAACATCAAATTATTTTTTGTAAATAAACAAATTTTAAATAAAATATTTAAAAAGATTTAAGATGAGATAGATATTTTTTCTCTGAACCTAAAATTAATCTTTTTTTAGTATCGTTAACGTATTTTTGATAAATTGAAAATAAATTCAACCATTGATCAAAACTTAATTCTGTTGGTTTAAGATTATTTACTTTTAATTGATGATTAATTTTTTTGAATTGATCATAAGAAAATATTTTTTTGTATATTTCAAATATATTTGATTTCCATTGATTAAAACCAAAAATAATAAAATCGCGGAATTGAGAATATTGGGAAATATTAATTAATTCTTTTTGATGAAGTGTGAACTTGGTAAAAACAATATTTACTTGAGGTTTGGGCATAAATGCAGTTCGATCAATATCACCTAAAATATCTACATCATAAAATGGAGCAACTAAAATAGAATCTTGATTGTTGAAACGATTTGATAAAGAAAATTTTTGAGCAGCTTCTTGTTGGAGAATTAAATACATTTCACTGGGTTTATTTGATGATTTAAGAATTTTATTTATTATCAAAGCCGTAATAGAAAAAGGAATGTTGGAAAAAATTTTAAAAGGGGTTTTGGGTAATGACCAGTCAAGAAAATCATCATTAATTAAAGTGAAGTTAGAATATGAAAAAAATCTTTGTTTTAACTCTGGGATTAAATTACGGTCTTTTTCAATAGCAATAACTTCTAATCCACGATCTAATAATTTTTGGGTAATAATTCCCCTACCTGGACCAATTTCAATTACAATTTCACCAGATTTTAGATCACTAGAATTAAGAAGTTGAGAAACTAATTGAGGCGACTTGATGAAATTTTGGGAAAAATTCATACAATGTTTTAGCCTTGTGTTTTTTTAGCTTTTTCGGCCATGATATTGCTGACTCGCAAAAGACTATCAAAAGTACCTGCATCTTCCCATAAGGTATCAAAAATATTTACTTGTAATTCACCTTTTTCAAGATAGGTTTTGTTAATATCGGTGACTTCTATTTCACCACGAGGAGACGGGGCAAGATTTTTAGCAATTTCAATGACTCGATTATCAAAGGTATAAAGACCAACAACAGCATAATTACTCTTCGGTTGAGCTGGTTTTTCTTCGATAGAAACAGCTTTCATATTTTCATCAAATTCAACAACACCAAAACGTTCTGGGTCGGAAACTTGCTTAGCAAAAACCATGCCACCAGATTTAAAATTTTGAATTTCTTTGGAAAAATCTTGATCAAAAATATTATCACCTAAAATCATGGTGACGCTATCATTACCAATAAAATCAGCACCAATAATAAAAGCATCTGCTAAACCTTTTGGTTCTTTTTGAACGGCATAACTGAAATGAGCACCGAATTCTTTACCATCTCCTAATAGATTTAAAAAATGACCTGAATAATCTGGGGCAATAATAATAAGAATATCTTTTATGCCAGTTTTGAGAAGTGTTTCAATTGGATAAAAAATCATAGGTTTATCGTAAACAGGGAGGAGTTGTTTTGAAGTAATAGCAGTAAGGGGTCGAAGACGAGTGGCACGGCCACCAGCAAGAATAATACCTTTCATAAATTAGTGATTAGTTAATTAGTAAATAGTAAGTAGCTAACTGCATTATATTATATAAATGTTATTTTTTCTTATTTTTCCAAATAAC
>CAZLAG010000011.1:9433-17415 GCA_964557475.1 uncultured Gammaproteobacteria bacterium | reverse complement strand
ATTTTTAGTTATTTAGTTAATTAGTAAATAGTAAGTAGTAATTTTAAAAAATAAATAATTTATCAATTGAAGTTTTTAAAACAGAAGCAACATCGTGAGCCAATTTTAGACTAGGATTATATTTTCCCTGTTCTAAAAAAACTATAGTCTCACGTCGAACACCAACTAAATTAGCCAACTGATCTTGGGTCATATTTAGTTTGGCTCGATACTCTTTGATCTTAGTTTCCATATTATTTACAAATACTAGTTGGAGCGGAAAAATCAGGATGACCATGGGCTACCCATTGACCATTTTGACAAACCCAATTGTCTTCTCCAGAAAATAAACGAAGAGTAAAAATGGCACCAAAAACAGATAAAATAATAATAAAGATAATAAATTTAGTTTTACTTTGAGTGAACTTGATTTTGTTTTGGAATTTGAAAATCAAACTATAAACAAACATTAATAAACAAGTGGAAAAAGCCAAAGTCATAGCAATTGGCTCGTAAGCTGGATTTAAGTTTTTAAAAGAATAAAGAATAAACATGGCAACAACAGCAATCCAAGAATAAATTTGAATGGCCCAAGAAGCTGATTTACCAGCATTAACATAATCTCTTTCATCAGCAATAACTTCCTTAACTTGTCGACGAAGCCAAATCAAAACTAATGAAGCAACTACTAAAGTAGCTAAAGGAATCAAGTAATTATTGTAGATAATAGCTTGACTAAAAATTACAGCAATTACGACTGTAATAAATAATTTAATTTTTTGATATTTTTTGAAGGTCATATGTTTTGTTAATTATTTCTAACTATATGTTAGATCCATATAACATGAATGTCAAGGGTGTAGTATAATTACAAAATGAAAACTGATAAAAAAATAGGTTTAGCTTTGGGATCAGGTGGTGGTAGAGGTTTGGCTCATATTGGAGTAATCAAATCATTAAATAAAAATAATATTCCAATTGATTTTATTGCTGGAAGTAGTGTTGGAGCTATTATTGGTGGAATATATGCAGCTATTGGTGATATTGATAAAGTAGAAAAGATCGCCAATTCTTTAAATTTTAAAAAATTTATTAAATCTTTTTTTAAGGTAGCCGTATCTCGCAAGTCTATTTGGGATAAAAATTTTGATCTTTTCTTTGAAAAAATTGTTGGTGATGTCAATGTCGAAGACTTAAAAATTCCATTTTGTGCAGTTGGAAGTAATTTACTAACCGGAGAAATAGAATTAATAAGAAGCGGAAGTTTAATAACAGCTATGAAAGCAAGCAGTGCAATACCATTATTACTAAAACCTGTAAAAATTGACAATAAATATGTTTTTGACGGAGGAATGATTTCTCCAGTACCTGTAGATGTAGTTAAACAAATGGGAGCCGATAAAACTATTGGGGTGAGTCTTTATGGTAATATTTTTCCAATTGAACTTAAAAAAAATAAAAGAATGTCAAAATTAAAAGCAGGGATCTTGTCGAGATTTTTAGCTCTTAATAAGCTTACCGAAATAGATTTGTTGAACGCTGATGTGTCTTTGTCATTAAAAATACCAAATGAAGACTATGGAATCTTTAAAAAATTTTTAAGTAATCAACAATTAATTGATTGTGGGTTTGAGTCAACAGAAAAAAATATTAAAAATATTAAAGAATTAACAAAGTAATTTACTTTAATGAAAATTATTAAAAAAATATTGAAAAGTTTTTTAAGTTTCTTTTTGTTGTCGGCCTTAATTCATATAGTTATATTAGTAGTTTCGGCTATTAAAAATGGCGATATTAAATATTTAAATTATTTTCGAATAATAGGTTTAGAGGAGTTTTGGCCAAGGATTTCTACTACAAATTCAAGCGACTTTATTTCTCTAATAATAATGTTGATAATAATTTTGGGATTTTTAGTCATATCTTTGAGAAAAAAAATTGAAAGGCTAATTTAATTAAAATGGTTTGAATAACGGATTAATATCTTTTTACCAAAAAATAGGATATACTTCTTGATGTAGGTGGGTTTCTGTCAAGATAATTGAGAAGAGGTCGCTACAGATTAATAGTTTCATATATAAAAAATGAACAAGAAATTGTATGTTGGCGGCTTGTCTTATCAAACCACTGACGAAACATTAGGAGCAACTTTTGCTCAAGCAGGTACTGTTGTATCAGCTATAGTTATTAAAGATAAATTTTCTGGACAATCAAAAGGTTTTGGATTTGTCGAAATGGATAGTGATGAATCAGCTAACCAAGCCATCTCTTTATTTGATGGTAAGGAATTAGATGGTCGAACTGTTAAAGTCAACGAAGCTAAACCAATGGAAGATAGACCTCCACGAAGAGATAATTTCTCACGCGGACCACGCAATGATTTTGGTGGTAACAGAGGTGGAAGCAGATACTAATTTTTTAATAAATTAAACTAAGAGCGCCTTTGGGCGCTCTTTTTTTACCTAAATACTGGGGTATTGACATAATTCCATTTTATTTTCAGGTAAAAGAAACCGACGACTTGGTTTAAGCTCGGTAATAAATTCTGGAGTATGACTAACAATGATCATAGCCCCTTGATATGATTTAAGAGCTTCAAGAATTAATCTTTGAGATAAAACATCAAGATAAGTGGTTGGCTCGTCTAGAATTAAAAGGTTATAGTTTTTAGCTAAAAGAGTGGCAATCGAAAGTCGGGTTTTTTCTCCACCAGAAAGAGAAGCAACTTTTTGAAAAACTTTATCACCAGAAAAAAGAAATTTTCCTAATAATGATCGAAGTGATTTTTCATCCATTTCACATTTATCTTTAACAGTATCAAGTAAATTTTTTTCAAAATTAAAAGTTTCAAATTCTTGAGAATAATAACCAATTTTCAGTCTTTCATCTTTTAGTACTTCCCCATTATCAGGAGTAATCATATCCATAATGATTTTAATTAAAGTACTTTTTCCAGCACCGTTTTGACCAATAAGAGCAATTCTTTCACCTCTTTTAATATCAAAATCAACATTATCTAAAACTTTTTTATGACCAAAAGATTTAGAAATTCCTACAGCCATTAAGGGAAGTTCGCCAATCCATGCGGGGTCAGGTAATTTCATCCGAATTTTTTTGGCCTCTGGTGGTGCAACTGGTAATGCTTCAACCATTTTTTCAATTCTTCTGGCTAAATTCAGCTTTTGACGAACACCTTTTTCAGATCGGTTGCCAGAAATTTTTAATAAACCCTTTTTCATATCAACAATATGTCTTTCTTGGGAATGAATTTGATGAACTAAAACAGTTTCTCGTTCTTCTTTTAATTTGACAAAAAACGAGTAGTTACCAGAATATTCTTCGATTTTTTTGGTTAAAGAATTTACTTCTAAAATTTTATCGATATTTTTATCAAGCAAAGCAAGGTCGTGAGATATAATTATTAAGGTTTTGGGATATCGACCTAAAAAATTCATCATCCAGGCTTTTCCAGCAGCGTCTAAAAAATTGGTAGGTTCATCAAGAAGAAGAATGTCGGGTTCAGCAAGTAAAGCCCTGGCAATAGCTAATTTAGTTTTTTGACCACCACTAAAATGTTGTGGAGCATCATCTAATAAAATTTGAGGTAATTCAAGTTTGGCCAAAATTTTAAACATTTCATAATCCTCATGAGAATTGGTTGGATCAAGATAGTCACGGACTGATGCGGCATGCTCCATTAGATCATCACGTTTTACTTCTTGAGGAACAGACATAACCTGACCACTAATATCAATGCGACCTTCTTCTGGAAGATCTTCTTTGGTTAAAAGTTTAAATAAAGTAGATTTACCAGAACCGTTGGCACCGACTAAGCCAACTTTACTATTTTTGGCAACAAAAAAACTAGCACCATTAAAAATGGTGTTATTGCCGTAAGAATAGAATAAATTTTTGGCTAAAATCATGGGTCTATTCTACCATTAATTTAAAAATGTCTTTGGTTAGAAGGAAATTTATAATAAAGATATAATTAAGAAATGAAATTATTTAAAAAAATATTTTTTTTAATAGTTATTGGGCTAATAATTGGACCAAAAAATGTTTTGGCAGCTGACTACCAGATAGAAAGTTTTAGTTCCGAAATTGAATTAAACCAAGATTTAAGTTTGACAGTCAAAGAAAAAATTGAAACTAATTTTTTAGTGGCAAAACATGGAATATATCGAGTAATCCCTTATATTTATAACCATAAGGGGAAAACCATAAAAGCTAATTTAAATATCGTAAGTATTACTGATGAGAATGGACAAGATGTTGATTACTCAGTAACCAATTACAATGAAAGTAAAAAAGTAAAGATTGGAGATGCTGACAAAACTGTAATTGGAAAAAAAGAATATCGAATCGAATACAAAATGGATCAGGTGGTGTTGGATTATGGTAATGGACCAGAAATTTACTGGAATATAACAGGAAGCGAATGGGAATCATCGATTAAAAAAGCAACAGCAGTGGTGATGTCTAATTTTGGGGATATTACAAAGACAGAGTGTTTTGGATGTAAAAGTAGTTTTGATAAAAATCAAGCTAATTTTGAGGGTACAAAAGGATTAACTATAGTAGTTCAAATTGATAAAAATAATCAATTAAAAACTGCTGGATTTTTAAAAAAAATAATTAATTTTATAGTTGGCAACTGGGGATATTTAATAGCCATAGCACCGACTTTGTTGATGATATTTTTTTGGTATAAAAAAGGTAGAGATAAAAAATATTTAACTGAAAATATTTATACAAAACCAGAAGATCAAAAAGAAAAAAATGTAAGTTTATTTGAAAGACCTCATTTACCTTTGGTTTACTCGCCTATTGCTGATTTGAGTCCAGCTGAAATTGGAACTATTTTGGATCAAAGAACCGACATTGGTGATATTGTGGCAGAAATTGTGGAATTGGCTAGATTAGGTTTTTTAAAAATAAAAAAAATAGAGACCAAAGGACTTTTTGGAATTAAGAATACTGATTATGAATTGATTAAACTAGATAAAAAAACAGATAAATTAAATAAATTTCAAATTAATTTATTGACTAGTTTATTTGAGAGAAAAACAGAAATTAAAATTTCTGATTTAAAAAATCATTTTTATAAAAAAATAAAAGGATTAAAAGATGATCTATCAGAGATTTTAAAAGAAAAAAATATTAGTGATGGTAATTGGCAAAAAATTTTGGCTAAATGGTCAGCCTTGATAATAATTTTAAATTTAATATCAATATTTTTAATAACAACAGTTTTTGTTAAAAATACTGGAAATGATAGACCGATAATAATAGCAGTATTTGGAATGATATTAAGTGCTTTTTTTGCAGCGAAAATGCCTCGAAGAACAGCCTGGGGGTATAGTTTATATCGACAAGTAATTGGTTTGAAATATTATGTGAGCAAAGGAAAATGGCGAGAAGAAATTATGGAAAAGAATTTATTTTTAGAAGAAATGTTGCCCTTGGCAATATCTTTGGGAGTGGTAAACAAATTGGCTAATGATATGAAAGATTTAGGAATGGAGCCACCAAAATATTTTGAAGGGGTGGCAATAAATAGTTTTGCTCATGATTTGAGTAATTTTAATTCGGTAATGGCAACAAATTTGGCGACCACCCCATCGGGTAATTCAAGTTGGTCTGGAGGAAGTGGTTTCAGTGGTGGAGGCGGTGGTGGTTTTGGCGGTGGCGGTGGTGGAAGTTGGTAAATTAGGAGATTTAATATAAATATAGTATATTTTGATCATGGAATCAGAAAATGTTTCGAGTGGTGAAATTTCTAGTGTAAAAATGCCTTCATTTATTTTTGACCAACAAGAAGTAGAAAGTATTCGTAATGGATTATCGGGAAAAGAAAAAATTTCTACGGATTTAATGGATAAAATTAAAAATGATCCTCTTTTTAGAGAATGTTCTATAGTCATGTTTTTTCCAATGATTAGTGAACGAATTCAAACTACAAATGAAGTACCAAAAATTGAGGGATTGAAAACTGGTGCTAGGGATATGGCTATAAAAGTAGGTTTTGGTGAAGAATCGTATGTTATTAAAAGAACGGAAAATGATCAGGAGCCAGTAATTGCAAAATTAATGGCAGAAATAGGGGTTGGACCAAAACAATTTGAATCAATTGATGGATATATCACTGAAGAATTTATAAAAGGAAGCACTATTAATGGAATAGTTAAAGACGAATATACTCCTGAATACATGGAAGAACTCGGACAAAAAATAGCAACAGCAATAGAATTGGTTCATGATAAAAATATTTTGATAAACGATCAATTATTAGTTGATGACAACGGTAAATCTCACACAATAGTTACCCCAGAAGGCGGTATTCGATTTATTGATTTTGGAGCAGCAGTTGATTTAACTAATTATCCCGATATTTCGGATGAGGCTGTACGTTTAATTATTAGATCAGATGCTTTTGCAGCAATGGGGTTAGATTCGACACCTGAAGAACAAGAATATATTAAATCATATCGGGAGAATGTCTTGGGTAAATTAAAAACAAAAAAGGAAGTTATTGATAGATTTGATGGACGATTATTACAAGAAGGTTTATATTTTTTATCAAAAAAACTACCAAACGTAGGACATTTGATAAATGGATATAGAAATATTGCAAAATAAATGATTTTTATTAGAAATATGGAGTTAATAAAACGGTCAATTAAAAGATTTATAAGATTAGCAACAGCAGGTGTGGTGATTTGGTTGATAGTTTGGCCAATATTCAAAAGACTTGATCAGGTATTACCAATGGTAATAGCAATATTACTCACCTATTATTTGTCGGCATATATAATATTACCAAGGATTATTAGAATTATTTTATTAATCACTAGAAAAGGACGAATCCCCAGATTTACCACAGCTGGTGACGGATTTTATGTTGATCCAGTAAATATAATTTTAGTGGGAACAAAAGAAGATTTAATAAAAACGTTTGAAAAAATTGATTGGGTAAAGGCAGACAAGTTGAATATTAGAAGTTCGGAAAAAATGATTAGAACTTTTTTGGCAAATAGACCATATCCACAGGCGCCATTTAGTAATTTATACTTGTTTGGTAGAAGACAAGATATTGGATTTCAACAATCTATTGGAAATAGTCCAAGAAAACGTCATCATATTAGATTTTGGGCAATAAACAAAGATAAAATTATTGATCCGTTTGATAAAAAGTTTTGGAATAAAAAACAAAAAATTAAACCAGATAAAATATTTACTTGGGTAGGAGCAGCAAGTGAAGATACAGGTTTTGCTTTTGCTAGACTTACCTATCAACTATCACACAAAATAAATCCTAATATTGATATGGAAAGAAGATATATTTTAGATTTATTAAAAGAAAAAAAATTGATTGGAAAAACCACCTACTATAAACCAGGGAAATTGAAGGTAGGAAAATATACTTCCGATGGAAGAATCGCCGTAGCAAAATTATTAGTTAATAAATTATGAATCTAATAGAAAAAGCAACAAGAATTGCCGTAGTGGCTCATCAAAATCAAACTCGTAAAGGTGACGGATTACCATATATAATTCACCCATTTATGGTGGCAATGAAATTAATAAAGTATGGATTTTCGGAAGAAACAATTGCAGCTGCTTTGGTTCACGATGTGTTGGAAGATACTAATTTTCCAGAAAAAAAATTGAAAAAAGAATTGGGAGATAAAGTTTTAAAAATAGTTAAATCGGTAACTAATGATGAAACTTTAGTATGGGAAGAAAAAAAGAAAAAATATATAGAAACAGTAAAAAAAGGTAGTGATGAATCAAAAGCAGTAGCTACAGCCGACAAAATTCACAATTTAGAAAGTTTACTGACAGCTTACGAAGAACAAGGGTCTGAAATATGGCAAAAATTTAATCGAGGTAAAGAACAAAAAGTTTGGTTTGAAAAAGAGATGCTAAAGATGCTTAAAGAAACATGGCAACATCCATTGATTGACGAGTACGAATCTCTTTTGAAGAAAGAAAAGAAA
>CAZLAG010000011.1:0-9333 GCA_964557475.1 uncultured Gammaproteobacteria bacterium | reverse complement strand
ACATATTATCCTATTTTTTGTAATTATCGTTTCAATATTTGTGACATTATTAATTTTGGAAATAGGGATTAGGTGGAACGAAAAAATATTTCCAATACAAAAATTCCAAAAACCAGACATTATTAAAAAAATATCTGATGAAACAAGCCTGAGAGAAAAAGTAAAAGAGATAGGGATTACAAAAGATACTTTTAATATTTATTATTTTGGTGAATCTTCAATGATGGGAGAGCCTTACACTGACACTATTCCAATTATGATTGAAAAAATGTTGGGAGGTAAAATAAATGGTAAAGAAATTAAATGGATTAACACGGCAGAGCCAGGGATTAATTTAGATGAAGTTAGTATTCGAATAAAACGAGTTGTAGATCAAAAATATATATATTTTCCATCTTTAATTGTTATCTACGGAGGACATGATGAGTTTTTAAAATATCAAGGATTTGTAGGTTTTTCTATTGTAAATAATCAAAACAATATTTTTAACAAAATAATATCCCAAAGTCGTTTAGCTTATAAAATTGCCAAAATACTCAAATTATATAGATTAGAAATTGATAATCGTACTTTCTTTGATACTCCAATAGTAAACACTGATGAATATATGGAAACACTTAAACACTTTAGAAAAATGATTCAATCAAATGTTTCATATTTGGAAAAAAATAAAATACCGATGGTTATATCAACCGTAGCAGGAAATTATGCTGATTTTGATCCAAACAGATCATTGTTTACTGGGGATGAAATCAAAAAAAATGAGTTCAAAAAACTTATGGACTTAGGTATGGAAGCAGAAAAAAAAGGAGAAATTATTGAAGCTTTAAAAAGCTATCAAAAAGCTGCTGATATTGATGATAAATTTGCTGAAACTCAGTATAGATTAGGTCATGTTTATCAAAAACTAAATCAATACGAGAAAGCCTGGAAAGCTTATTCAACGGCAGTTGATAACGATATGATGCCTATTAGGGCGGTATCTTTTCAGAATAAATCTATTATGGAAATAAATGATAATGAAAATACTAAAGTAATTGATGCTGTAAGCTATCTAAGAAATAAATCTGATAACACTCTGATAGGCAGTAATTTTTTTGCCGATGGTCACCATCCAAATTTAGAAGGCTTTAGACTAATTTCTGAACTTTTTGCCAAAAAAATTGAGGAAATGTATCCAAAAAATACTAAATTTATCTCTTTATCTAAATCTGAAGCAGAAAATATTTTTAATGTTAATGATGGATTGTACGGTCTTTACCTTTCCAGGGCAGATTGGTTAATCCGCTTGTCTTCATGGCGCTATGATCCTAGTCAAAGATTAAGGGATGCTGATAACTACTTGGAAAAAGCAAAAACTATTTATAATGATGATTGTTACTGGTATTTATCCAAAATGACTATTTCTTATTTGAAAAATGATATTGATGAAGCTAAAAAATATTATGAAATAGCTAATAAATTTGATCCTAAAGTAACTAGAGAATATCTAAGAAATAGCTGGATTAATCAGATTATTATTAGAGCTTTAAATTAACTTATGAATATCTAAAAGATATACAGAAAAAATAATGATTATTAGGTATATTTAATAATAAATTTGAAAGATGGAATTAATCGTGATAAACAGAAGTACCGGCTATATATGTATAAGTTAAACCTCTTTCACCTATTGCCATCATTACTACTTTCGGTTGCTTATTAAAGACATTCTCCCATACATCGTCTGCAAACTTTATATCCCTTCTAGATAAGCCGCCTACAGTAGCCAATCCGTTATTTCCTTCGAAATTTTCTGAAGGAACAGAAAATTCAGCATAGTGATCTGGATGGTTATGAATGATAAAAACAGTTTCTGGTACTTTTGTAATATTCTCTATGCCCTGAAAAATACCAAAAGCGTCATCATCTGAAACATCTGAACCAGAACCTGCTACTGCATTTTTATAAATTATTTGATAACCACTTATTATTGAAAATTGAAGAATTTCAATAAATTTACCTTTTCCAATTTGTCTAGCGGCTTGAACAAATTGTTTTTCATCTTCGGTTGACCATCTTACTGATTCTGACCATTCCATTTGAATATATTTTTTTTCAAAAGATATGTTTTTCTCAACAAAGTTTGTTTTTTTTAAAAAATCAACCAAAGGTATTCTTTCTTGATTACCCCAATTTTGATCACTATATTCTTTCCAATGTTTTATCCACTGATCAAGTTCGATATTATCTTGATTAATTAAATCCTTGTTGGAAGAGTCGTTTTCAACGAAATCACTAAGTTTTTGTATAGTTTCTGGATCAATGGTTGCAATTTTAAGATTTTTATTATCAGTATTTTCTATTTCAGCTGTTTGTGTTTCGCTCATTTTATTTAGTTCCTTTTTGTGTCCAATATACTTGTCGAATTGCGGAGCATTGGGGTTTAGAACCTTTCTGTCCTTACAACTTAATAAGTTATTTTTTAGATTTTTTGTCCCACTTTGTTATTTGTTTCCAGATAAATTCTTCTTGTTTTGGTTTGAAAGAAACACATAAAGGAATATATTCCCCAAACTTATTACATTTAGTTTGATTTGTACATGGAGTTTTTTTGTTTAAACAATGTCCTTTTAACTCATTAGTATCACTACTATCCCAAACAATTTTATCTTCATAAAAACGAGCTACTGAATATGGTGTTCCTACTAATAAAGAACATATCCCAATCATTCCGTTTGGTTCGATTGATAGTCTATCTCCTTGTTTTGCAGAACAATAACCATAATAATCTGGGTTTTTATCAAATTCTTTCTTTTCTATAAAAGAGGTGGGGATCCTAATTGGAATCTTATATTTATTGGTATCTATATTATTTTTTATTTCATTAAAAATTTCAATCCAATCTTTTATACCTATATCAATATTCCCAATATAATAATCCCTTGGTACTCCTGACTTAAAAATAATATGAAAATTAATTTCATTAACACCTAAATTTTGAGCAAATAAAATCATCTTGTTAACGAGAAAACTTTTTTTACCACTATTTGATAGTAGTCCTTTGTGAACACAACAGGTTATATTTACGTTGTACCCTAATTTAATTGCTTCTTTAATATTTTTTACACATGCTTTAAATGAATTTTTTCCCCTAACTTTGTCATTAACACTAGGCGATGGACCATCTAAACTAAAAGATATTTCATTTAATAAATGAAAGTCTGGTTTGTATAAAATATTTTTATTGAATATACCATTGGTATCAATTTTTATGTATTTATAGCCTATTTTTTTAGAATATTTAATTATTTCTAATAATCTTTTATTATCATACAAGGTTGGTTCTCCACCAAGTAATGTTAATTTAGATGCTCCCATGGTTTTAAAATCTTTAATTAATTTGATTGCATCTTTGAAATCAATTTCTGTTTTGTTGATATTAAAATGAGTATCTAATTTGTAAAAACATTGTATGCAATTTAAGTTACATCTATTGGTTAAAAAAAAATATACTTGATTTAACTTTTTAAAATAATCTAAAAACTTCTTCTCAATCAAAAAATTAGTCTTCATTAATTATTCATTTCAAAACTAGTAATACCATTACTATTTATTAAATTACCAAAATAAACATTTATAAATTTAACAACTCCGTTGTATTTTAGTTCTTCAATCTCACATGGACCTAATTGATAAAGTTGATTTTTATTTGTATTTGCAGCCAAATGCATAATAATATTAGATGTAATTAATCTATTTATTTTTTCAAAAATAATTGGAGTCGAAGGAATTGTTTTTGATATATCAGGGGTTGTCTCTTTAAGAGATTTAGTTAAATCATCTCTCCAATCGACGTCTGTTACCACAGCTTCTATTTTATTATTGTCTTTTAGGCTAGACAACAATTTTTCATCCAATATATCACCTTCAATAAAAGTAATTTTATTTAAAACATTAAATGTTTTTGCATTTTGTTTAGCTGCTTGAATTCTTATTGGGTTAATATCAATAGCAAATATATGAGCTAATTTTTTTGCAAGAAAGATAGTAATTCCACCAACACCAGAACAAAGTTCTAATGTAGAAACCTTTCCTAATTTACTTTTAATTCTTTTGGTTATATGTTCCGAGGCCGATTGATAGCTAGTTAACGATAATCCTTCTTCATCTCCAACGATTGGTAAAGATGTTAAAAAATGATTTCTTTTACCAACATCATCAATATTTTTATATATTAAATTAGTCATCTTTAATTTTATGTATTAGTTCATTAGACAAAATTCCACCTTTTTGTTGAACAGACAAAGAAGCAACTAATGAACCATATTCACAAGATTTTACCAACGTAGATCCTTGTAAATATTTTGAAAAGAACCCAGATTTATAAGCATCACCAGCTCCAGTGTTGTCGACAACGTTGTCTACTAATTTTGCGTCTATGTGGTTGATGTTTAAAGTACCATTATTTAGACGATAAATATCAGACCCATTTTTACCATTAGTTACAATCAAAGTTGTACCTTCTTTTTTAACCAAATCTTCTATTCTTGAATATCCAAATTTATTCATAACTATATCAAATTCCTCTTGATTAAAGAAGATTAGGGCACTTCTATCTCCTATTAGTGGATCAAAATAATTTGGTTCCACTGTTAACATAGGCCCTGGTTCATAAGATAGTCTTAGAGATGGAATATCTGATATTCTTTTTGCAAGTTCAGGTGGACAACTTACTAAATGAATAAGTGAATATTCTTGAAGGGTGTTTCTATCTATTGGCATAGTAGCCATTGCAGGATGACAACCATTATCAATCCATATACTACTGGAAATTAAATTATCCTTTGATGTGACTTGGCAAACAGGTAAATTATCGAGGCAACTTGAAACCAATCTAACATCAATTTTTTCAGCAGAAAGAAATTCATAATATTCTTTACTGAATCTATCAACACCCAAAACAGACATTATTCCAGTTCTTAATCCAAATCTTTGTGAATTAACGGCAATAGAAGCAGCGCACCCTCCCATACGAATGTCATCAAAAATTATATCTTTTGCTAGATTACCAACCACTAAAAGATCTTTTTCTTGATTCATATTACTTACTCAACAAATCATCTAAAATCACTCTTGTGACTTTTTGGGCAATAACATATCTATCTTCGGTTGCATCTATTGTTACAATTCTTTCGGGTTGTTGTTGAGCTAATGTTAAATATCTATTATGTTTTAAACGTTGCCATTCAATGTCCATTGAATGATCATGTGCAGACTCAGGTCTTTGTTCAATAACAATTTCTGGTTCTATTTTATATAAAAATGTTTTTCTAGGCAGTGGTAGGCAAGCCACCCATTTAGCTGATTCTTCTGGGGATGTGTCTTTGTTTGATACTATATTTGAATCAATATATCTATCCCACAGAATTATAGAATTTGGATTTTTTTCATTCTCACGTTTAATAGTATCTACCATATCCATTAAAAAAAGAGAGTGTCTTTGCCATGGTTCTAATTTTTTTAAGTTTTCTCTTAAAAATTTTCCAATAATAGAACCGCTCGGACACGATACAGCAACAGATTCTAAACCTTGTTGAAGAAGTTCATTATTTACAAGTTGTACACTAGTAGACTTACCTGAACCATCAATTCCTTCAAAGGAATACATTCTTTGGTTAATAGGAGTATTTATTAATATTTCTGGATGTTTCATAATTTTATTGCCATTCTATAGTAGCCGGTGGCTTATCTGTAATATCATAAACCACTCTTCCAATATCTAATTCGTCAGTAATTTTTTTAGAAATTTCCGATAAATACGGAAAAACTTTTCTAGAGAATTCCGCTGTCATCGAATTTTTAGACTCCACAATTCTAACTACAATTGCATGTTTATTTTCTATCCTTTTATCACCTTTAACTCCTAAACTTGGTACATCAATTAAAATGGCAAACGCCATCCAAATTTCATCTTTTATTTCTGATTTATAAATTAAATCTTCAATTATTTTAGTTGCACCACGAACCAGTTGAACTTTTTCTGGAGTAACAACATCTTGAACTCTTATAGCAAAACCAGGACCAGGGAAAACTTTTTTATTTATTACTGATTCTGGCAATAATAATTCTTTAGCAACTTCTCTAACTTGATCTTTAAATAATTCTCTAAGTGGTTCTAATAATTTAAAATTAATTTCTTTTGGTAACCCTCCAACATTATGATGTGGTTTTATTTGGGAAGAAAATTTAGTAACCCCACTTTCAACTACATCTGACCATATAGTACCTTGTGCAAAAATGTCGGATTTATTTTCTTTTGCTATTTTTTCAAAAATTCTAATAAATTTTTCACCTATTGCTTTGCATTTTATTGTAGGATCAATAACGTTTTCTAGAATCTTAAAAAAATCTTTTGAACAATCTTTTTGTAGTAATCTGATATCTTGGTTAATACAAAACTCTTTTACTTCATCTGCTGTTTCTGTAGGCATTAATCCAGAATCAATATAAACAGCTAAAAGTTTATATTTAGGAATATTTTTTCTTAAAAGAGCAGCCATTGTTAAAGAATCAACTCCTCCAGACAAACCAAAAATAACATTTGAATTACCTACATATTCTTTAATTTTTTTTGAGCTTTCCTCAATAAATTTTTTTGCAGTCCACGATTCAATTTTTTTTGTGTGACATATTTTAAAACAAAAATTTTCCAAAATTTTAGTTCCATACTCTGTATGGCTGACCTCTGGATGAAATTGAACACCGTATATTTTTCCAGTTTTATCAGAATAGGCAGCAACTTTAGAGTATTCACTTGAGGCAATGATTTTATAATCAGGGGATAAATTTTCTACTGAATCTCCATGACTCATCCATACATTTATTTTTTTAGGTAAATCATCAAACAAAACATCATTTTCTGTTATATTCAAGTCTGAATGCCCAAATTCAGCAGTTTCTTTTTTAATTAAACCACCGTTTTCACTAGCAATAAGTTGATGTCCATAACATATACCTAATATTGGAATACCTAAACTTAACCAAGATTTATCAAAATTAATTTCTCTATCATATACAGATGATGATCCTCCAGAAAAAATTATCCCTTTTAAGTTACTCAGAGAAGTTTCTTTGTTGTAGTTAGACAATTTTGTATCTCCAGAAATAATTTCTGAATAAAATCCAATCTTACTTAAACTAGTTTTAATTAAATGTGTGTATTGACTACCAAAATCTAATATTAAAATTAAGTCTTTCATTTAATTTTAAAATCCTTATAAGTTGATGTATGTTCCATTAAAAAATTTACATCTTCTTTAGAAAATTTTTTATTTTTTTGTGCAACTTCACATAATTTTATAAAATTTGATAAAGAACGAACATCAACTCCTAATTTAGAAGCAATTATATTATCAGGGCTATAGTTAAAGACAGAAAAAACTCTAACTTTACAATAAATTGATTGAAAATATGATATTGCGTCAGATACAGCTAAACCGGTAGCGATGACATCGTCAATAATAGCTATTTTTGAACCTTTTGGCGGCAAATTACCAACAATTCTATCATGATTACCACATTCTTTATTTTTCTTTCTGAATAGAATCAATGGTTTTAAAAGGATATCTGCCACAACTGAAGCATAATAAGTTCCACCACTTTCCATTCCACAAACAAAATCAACGTTACCCTTAATAAGTTTTACTAGTTTTTTAGCTAAAGTATGACGAATACTATATTCAGATAATGTTTGTTTTAAATTAACAAAAATAGGAGCATAAATACCTGGTTTGACTTCAACCGGATTTTCTTTTGAATACTTAACAATATTAGAATCACTAAATAATAATGATTCAATAAAAGTATCTTTTTCTTTTTTCATGGAATACTCATCAATGAGTAACTTGACTTAGTATAAGTTACATTTCAAAAAAGTCAATACCTATTGGTGTTATACAAAAAACAAACCTAACTATCAGATCTTTTTATTATAAGATTCATCCTTCAACATCTTTTCTGTTAAAAGTTCTCTTAACACTTCAGCTTTAGATATTTTTGTTTGCTTAGACAAAAAAGAAAGATACTTATCTAATTCTTGATTAATAAACATATTAAACTTCAACACACTTTTAGGAAAATTAGTAAAAAAACTATTCAATATTACTTCTATTTCAGAGATATCGTTATATTTTTCTTTTGTTAAAAGTTTATTACTATGATCTCTTATTGTTAATGGTACATTATGAGTTAATTTATTTGATAATAAACAAAGAACTGGAATTTTGTGACTTAAAGCATATTCAATTTGAATACCTAGTGATATGGAAGAGTTTGTTATTTCAGCAACAACACAATCAGACATGGAAATTTTTGAAGTTATTTTTTTATATATATCTTCATCTTTACCATCATTCTTCTTTTTACCCAATAAAATATCTTCAAAAAAATGATTTGTAATTTTATGTTTTTTCTTTTTTAAAAAATTTATTATCAATAAATAATTTGATATATCTGTTTCGTCTGCCTCAGATAAAGATCCCGCAAAATATACATTCATTATTATATTATACCTTAATAGTGATTATTTCTGAAAAAAAGTTGTAAAATCCAGATATGGATATATTAATCGGAACTAAAAACCAATATAAAATAGAAGAAATGATAAGTTTTTTAGAAGGTTTAGATGATGTAAAAATTCATAATTTAGATGAAATACCAGAAAAAATAATTATTGAAGAAGACCAAAATAGTCTTGAGAAAAATGCCATCAAAAAGGCGATAGAAATATCTAAGCACACTAATTGGTATGTTTTTACATCTGACGGTGGAGTTGATATTCCAGGTCTTGGTTGCAAATGGGATATTTTAAAAAATCAAAGAATAGTGGGAGAGAATAAGACAGACAAGGAAAAAGTTGAAGCTTTAATTTTGTTAATGAATGGATTAAGTGGTGAAGATAGAAAATGTACATATCATCTTGCTTTGGCTATTGCTAAAGATGGTCATATTTTATGGTCAAACGAAGACATTACTGATAGAGGATATATTGTAGAAAAACCTGAAGATGTTGAGATTCCTCTGTATAAATGGATGAACCATGTTTGGTATTATCCAAAATTTAATAAAACTGCTAATCAAGTGAATTCTATAGAAAGAAAGGAAATAAGAAAAATTGCAGAAAACTCAAAAAGAAATCTTCATTTTTTTTTAAAGACATTATAGTGTGGTTTTTTTTAGAGAATTTTTTATTCAACTTTACTAGTCCACATAAATTACATGGAAAGACAGGCAGTTTACGGAAGGGATGTCTACTTCGCTTTCAGCTTCGTAAGACCATGGGGAACCCGACCA
>CAZLAG010000010.1:0-17435 GCA_964557475.1 uncultured Gammaproteobacteria bacterium | reverse complement strand
AAAAAATTGGGAGTTATACGTGGAGCAGAGACAGAAAAAGAGTGACGACTAAGAAGTCGAAGTCTAATAGAAGAAATAGTTTTTCGATTAATATCATAGCTAAATTTTTTATCCCCAAGTAAAATCGTTGTCATATTTATCTATTTTAAAGCAAAAATGATATATTTTAATTATGAGACAAGTATACATTGGAGCTGATCATGGAGGATTTAAGCTAAAAGATAAATTAATTTTGGAATTAAGAAAAGATGATTGGCTGGTAACTGATTTAAGTGGAAAATATGATCCAGAAGATGATTATCCAGATATTGCTTTTAAGGTAAGCGAAAAAGTGGTTAAAGAAAATGCAATCGGTATATTGATTTGTCGATCTGGTGCAGGAATTTGTACCGCAGCTAATAAGGTTAAAGGGTCACGTGCAGCTATGGCAGTGAATGCCAGACAAGCACGCAAAAGTCGAGAAGATGATGATATTAATATATTATGTCTGTCAGCTGATTATGTGAGTGATGATGAAAATATAGAAATAACTAAGGGATTCTTGGAAGCTATGTTTATGGCTGAAGAAAGATTTATTAGAAGACTGCAAAAAATAAAAAAATATGAAAATGCTTAAATCGGTAGAAGAAATTGGAGAAAACCTTAAAATAATTTTAAGATTGGATACTGATTTGCCAATCGAAAATGGAATAATTTTAGACAATAGTAGATTGAGAAAATCTATCCCAACAATAAGATTTTTATTGGAAAAAAATAATAAATTGGTAATTATTGGTCATAGAGGTAGACCAATTGGAAGAGATTTAAATTTATCATTAAGACCAGTATATTTAGAGTTAATGGAGTTATTAGAAGGAAATAATCCAGGATCGATTGAAAATATTTTTATTGAAGATATTAAAGATGAAGAAAAATTAAATTTGGCTCTGGAAGAAAATCAAATTGTATTTGTGGAAAATATTCGATTCTGGGAAGAAGAAGACAAAGGAAATATGGAAATGTTTACCAGTTTAGTCAAAAGTTGTCATGCTTTAGTCAACGACGCAATTGCCGTAGCCCATCGAGAGGCAGCTTCAATAATACTTCATCGAGAAATGGAAACTTATTATGGATTTAATTTTATGGAAGAAGTGGAAGGAATGAAAAAAGCGGTAAACGGAGAAAAACCGATGACTTTAATTTTGGGCGGAGCCAAAGAAGATAAAATGAAATATTTAAATGAATTGAGTCAAAAAATGGATCATATATTGATAGGAGGAAAACTACCTAAACTAGTTGATAGATCGTCGATGTTAGATCGTAGTAATAAAATTTTAATAGCAAAATTAAGAGACGATGGGTTGGATTTAAGCGATGAAGATATTAATCAGTTTGTTGAAGTAATTAATAGTTCAAATACTATAATATGGTCCGGTGCTATGGGTTTTTATGAAGATCCAAATTGCCAAAAAGGAACTCAAAAAATAGCTATGGCAGTTGCTGAAAGTGGAGCTAGTTTTAAAACAATTGCTGGAGGAGATACCAGTGCTTCAATAAAAGATTTGGGGTTGAAAGATAAAATTGATTTTATTTGTAGTGGTGGTGGAGTGTTATTAGAAATGTTGATTAAAGGCGATTTGCCGGCATGGAATTAGTTAATAGATGATAGATGTTAGATCGTAGATAAGATAAAATAAATTTATGACAAAAGATAAAAAAATAGTTGTAGGAATTAATGGTTTTGGACGAATCGGAAGTGTAGTTTTAAGAGCAATTTTATTGGAAAAATATGATGTAGAAGTAGGATTAATTAACACTGTTGGAGATTTAGGGATTGAAAGTTTTGCGATGCAATTTAAATACGACTCTGTTTATGGCAGAATTCCAACAAAAGTAAGTTTTACTGATCCTCAAAAAGCGTCAGAAATTGGAAGATTGGTATTAGGATCAACTGTAATCCCCTTTTCGGGAGAAAGAGATCCAAAACAAATAAAATGGAAAGATTATGGGGTTGATGTGGTTTTGGAATGTACTGGTGTATTTACTGACATGAAAGCCTTGGACCATATAAAAGCTGGGGCAAAAAAAGTAATAATCTCAGCTCCGGCTAAAGATAAAAAAATTCCAGTGATAATTTTGGGCGTCAATGAAGATAAGTATAAAGGTGAAGAATTAATTTCTAATGGATCATGTACTACAAACTGTGTGGCACCAATTGTCAAAATAATTGATGAAAAGATTGGCTTTCAGGAAGGAGTACTAACGACAATTCATGCCTATACCACTAATCAAAATATCGTTGATGGTATGTGTAAGGATCCACGAAGAGGTCGAGCAGCAGCTATAAATATAGTCCCAACAACAACTGGAGCAGCTGAGGCAGTAATTGCGGCTTATCCGGCAGCAGCAGGAAGATTTGCAGGAACTGCTATTAGAGTACCTGTAGTTTGTGGTAGTTATTCTGATTTAACTTTTAAATTAGTTAGAAAAACAACCGTAGAAGAAATTAATTCTTTATTAGAACAGGCTAGTACTGAACCAAATTTAGTAAGTCGACTAAAAGTATCTTACGAGCCATTAGTATCAAGCGATATTATTGGTAATAATGCTTCATGTATTATAGATAGTCAGATGACTAAAGTAGTCTCTGACGATATGATCTCTATTGGTGCTTGGTATGATAATGAATATGGTTATAGTTGTCGTTTGATTGAAAACGCTATTTTTGTATGCAAATAATTCCAGCAATTTTAGAAAAAGATTTTAACCAAGCATGGAATAAAATTCGTCAAGTTAAAGATCTTTCCAAATGGGTACAAATTGATGTAATTGATAGTAAATTTAGTTTTGGAAAAACTTTTGAATTGGAATTATTAAATGACAATCCAGAAGAAACTGAAAATACTTTGTGGGATATCCATTTAATGGTAGAAGAACCAATTAATTGGATAGAAAAATGTAATTTTGTGGGAGCAACTAGAATCATTGGCCAAGTAGAAAAAATGACTGATAGAGAGAAATTTGTTGATGAAGTAAAAAATATTGGAATAGATGTAGGATTGGCAATGGATATTGATACAGAAGTAAAAAATATTCCAAAAGAGACTGACTTGGTTTTATTAATGGGAAGAAAATCTGGATTTGAATCAAGACCGATAGACAATCGAGTTTTTGAAAAAATAAAACAACTAGTGAAAATAAAAAAAGAAAATAATTATAAGTTTTTAATAGCGGTTGATGGTGGAGTTAATGAAGACAATATAAAACGTTTTGCTGAAAGCGGAGTAGATATTGTCTATTGCACTGGAGCAATTTTTAATGGTATGGTAGAAGATAATTTAGAAAGATTAAAATATGTTAGCGAAAACTAAAAAAATAATTAAAAGAGTGGCTATATTTGGTGATGCTGATGCCAAAAAAACTGATCAACATTTTATTGATGCTTTTAATACAGCCAAACTATTGGCAGAAAATGGATATATTGTAATTAATGGCGGAGGTCCTGGAGTAATGTTGGCAGCTACCTTGGGAGCAAAAGCAGGTGGTGGTCGAGTGGAAACTGTGGTATTAGATCCAAAGAAAAAAATGCCAAATTATGAAGGTTCAAACAAGGAAAATGATGATTTAGCAGATAAAATTATAAAAACTAAAGATTATCCAAGTCGATTAAATAAATTAATAGAAGTTGGTGATGCTTTTGTTATTTTTGATGGAGGTGTAGGAACTTTATCTGAGGTTGGTCTGACCTGGCAAATGGCTAAATTTGATTATGGTAAACATGAACCATTAATATTTTTTGGAGAAAAATTGGAAGGATTGGTAAATACTTTAATTGCAGAATTAAAATACGATCCAATTGAAAAAAAAGTTTATGAAATAGCATTAACTCCAGAAGAAGTGGTAGAGATCATCAAAAATAGAAAAGGAATAAAAAAGAATCGTATAAAATCTTTGGTAGATAGATTGCAAGATTGGTTTAATTAATTTTTTGATAAACTAAGACACCATGAAAAAAGCTTTAATGCTAGTTATGTTGGCGTCATTCTTTTTGGGAGGATGTTCCCTATCTCCAAAAAGATCAGCTATTGAAATAAATAGTTATCCGGTAGCTAAGGTCTATCTTGATGATAAAGAGGTGGGAATGACTCCGTATAAAAATAAAAACCTAAAACCAGGAGAAGTTGAAGTAAAACTAGTGACAAACGATAATACTTGGTCGAGAAAAGTAAAATTACAAAACAATATTAATACTGTAGTTGATTGGGAATTTGGAAAAACAAAAGAAAATTTTGGAGGTTATATATTATATTTAGAAAAAACTGGTGATAAAAAAAAGGCTGGACTAATGGTAATGTCAGATCCATCTGGGGCAACTTTATCAGTAGATAATGAGATTAAAGGTTTTACTCCAATGAAAATAAATAATATCGGTGAAGGAGATAAACATGTAACAATAACTTATCCAAATCATAAAAATGCAGATGTTTTTGTTAAGGCAGTTAAAGAATATCAATTGGTCTTGGAAGTTATTTTAGCTAAAGAAACTGTAGAAATCCCAAACCAAGAAGAGACTAAAGTCGAAGAAGAAGTTGAGAATAAAGATTTAATAGAAACAATACCAAAAATAAAAATAAAAGAAACTGAAACCGGTTGGTTAAAAGTAAGGGAATCAAGTTCAAGTGCATCTAGTGAAATTAAACGAGTAAACCCAGGAGAAACTTACGACATGCTTTTACAAGATGGCGATTGGACAAAAATAGATTTAGGAAATAACCAGGTGGGATGGGTATCGTCTAAGTATGTCGAGAAAAACTAAAAACTAAAGCAAAGAAAATTAAAGCTAAACTGATAAAGGTATAAAATTTTTGAGTACTGTTTAAAAATAAAGACAATAAACCCAAACTTAAACTAAAAAACCAATAAAATAAACTGATTGAACGACGACTCCAACCAATTTTTAAGAGTTGATGATGAAGATGTTGACCATCACCAATGTAAATTGGACGATGCTGAATAAGTCGACGAATAATAGTATAAACAGCATCAAGCATTGGTATGCCTAAAAGAAAAATTAAAGTAGCTAATTTGGCTCCAGAAAGAATAGCTAAAACAGCTAAGAAAAAACCAGCTAAACTTTTGCCACTATAACCCGGCATGATACTTTGAGGAAAAAAATTATAAGGTAAAAAACCCAAAAAAGCACCACAAACAGCTCCAGCTAAGATAATAACCGGCCATTGAGTAATATCGGTAGCATATTTGAAAGCTAAAATACCCATAAAAAAGGCAGAAATAGCTGTGAATCCGGGAAGTTGACCATCGACTCCAGTGGCCCAACCAACAATATTCATACACCAAACAATCCAGATAATGGCCAAAATATCAGAAATAATCCAAATTGAATGTGGCCCAAAAAAATTAAAATTAATTTTCAAAAAAGAAAGATCAATAACTCCTCCAGAAATAGGATTAGAAATATAGGCAATACCAATGCCTGAGGCAACAACAATAAGGGCAGAAAAAATATTAGTGGCCAATCTAATTTTTGGACTAATATCTTTTAGATCATCCCAAACTCCGACAATTAAATTAAGAAGTGCAGCAATGAGAATACCTAAAAGATGTTTATCGAAAGGCAAAAAAATGAGACAAACTACTAGAATTGAAATAAAAATTGGAATACCACCACCCCGAGGAACAGAAGTTAAAGCAGTAGCGTTATGACTTTTTTTATTCTTTTCAACGGGGTTTTCAATCCATTTTTTTTTAATAAAAAAATTTCTGACTATTGGAGTCAAACTTACAGATATAGTGGCTGAAATTAAAATAATTAGAAGAAAAAAGGGCATTAAGAAATGATATTAATAATATGATAAAGGGTAATTAGTGAAAAGCCTGAAAATGTTAACGAAGCAACTAATAATATATGTGAAAAAATTCTAATATGATTAAGAAAAAAAGTAGCTAAAAGATGATCAATTAAAAGGAGAATAATAGAAAACATAGGTAGAATAAACAAAGTAGAAGCTGATGCTAATTGATATTCACCCCAAGGTAAAGAATAATAAAAAGGAACCTGTGGTGGAAGACTATTGAATTTGAAAAAAAGTAAAAGTAGCTGACCACCAATAAAAATTAAATTCCAACGAAATATTTGATGATATGTTTTTTCTTGCCAAAATTTTCCCAAAGATCCAATTTGATTATAAGCTGATGTTAAAAAAGACATATATTATCTAAGTTTAAAAATTAAATTCGAACCGATAGTTTTATCTAGAAAATAATAATTATTAATAAACTCATCTAACTGATTAAATGACCTCCCCTTCATTGGGTTGTAAATTATTACTTTTGGCAGATGAATTTTTAATGCAGACATAGTCTCTTCGTAACCATTAAAATCAACAATATGATAAGCAACAGTGTATCTACCAGGTGGTAAACGATTTGAAAGTGCATAAATATAAGGAAGATCACCCCAAACAAAAATACGATCTTTTGAAGAAGATTCTTTGTTAATATAATCAGATATTTCATATATTGATGAAATATTTTTATCAAAATATTGATGAAATTTAGTAATAGAACCAGATAAATAAAATGCCCGATAATAAGGTAAAGTTGAAAAACTATAAAAATGATATTTTTGGGTGATTAGATAAAAAAATACCAGACAAATTAGAGATATTATTGAATAAATTATTTTTTTGAAATTAAAAACTAAAGGAAGAAGTAAACATAGCGGTGGAATAACTTGAATTAAATAATGAGGATAAGGTCTAGTAGAAAGAAGAGCTCCAAAAATAGTAGCCCCAAGCCAAAACAAAATAAAACTTATATTTGATTCAATAATCTTTTTTTTCTTGAGAAATAAAATGATTAACCAAAAAAATAAAAGGATAATCAGTCGAGTAAATAAACCACCACTAGTAGCTGAAGCAGTTTGACTTCCAGTAGCCCATGAAGAAAGATAAGAAAAATTTTGAAGCAAAGCAGAACCAAGAAAAAGTAAAAAAGCGCCTTTTATAGCAAAATAAATTCCGAATAAAATAATAGGAATTAAAAAAGATAAACCAAAAGTAAATAAATTTAAAATAATTGTAAAAGATTTCGTTTTAAAATTTTTAAGATTGGAAATAAATAACCATAGAAAAAGAAAACCAAATTCAATAATTACTGGAACTTTAATAGTAAAAGCTAAACCTAAAAGTAATCCTGACCAAAGATAATCTATATTTTTTTTGGCCTTAATAAAAATTAAAAATCCAAGAATAGTTGGTAAAAGCATAAAAATCTCGGCATTAGCGATGTTACCTTCTAAAAAAGGAATTGAGGTGATAATTAAAAATACAAAAGTAATGAATTGACTAATTTTCTGACTAAAAAAGTTAAGAGATAGTCGATAGAAATAATAAATAGTCGGAATCATAAAAAGAGATAATAAAAGTCTGAAACCAAAAACAGTCTGACCAATAGCAGCAAGATAATATAGAGTCGGAGGTTTGTTATCGTGAATTTGAGAATAAAGAATTAAACCTTTACGAATCGCAGCACCAAGTGTCAAATAGATACCTTCATCACCATACCAATAAGGTTCAAAAAGTGAAGGAAGTCGAAGAATGATAAAAATAAAAAATAAAAAAAACCAATATTTATTTTTGGTAATAATTTTTAACATCTAAGATATGATAACAATTATTAATTAGCTTTTTTGGCTGTGGTTTTGTATTCAAGTCGTTTACCCATAAAAAGACGAGTGTGCGATTGAAGACCAGGGAGAACTGACATAGTCAATGTGGCAATTGGCATTAAAGGCCATTGAAAAATATTTTTAATGATATTTTTGAAACCTTTTTTCTGGGAATCTGGACGCAATTTCCAATCTAAGATAATAAGAGTAACTAAAGGAATAAGACAAATAGTTAGAATAATATTAGAAATACGAGGTAAATTATAACCAAAAGTGGTCTGAAAAAAATTAGGATTAAGCATTACTGGTAATGAAGTACCAAGAGTTAAGATAAACCAATTGCTAGACCAAATAAGATGAGTTTGAATAAGTTTAAAAATACGAAGAGCACGAGTAGTAAAAGGAATTTCTTTATGGGCCCGAGCTTGTTCAATAGCGTAAGGGATATCTGTAGCTCCCCAGGCGTGACGGACACATTGAGAATATCTATTTTTAAGAGCCGAAAAATAATTTTTACCATCTGGTGCATCAACTACTGTAGGTAAGAAAATTGGTTCAACTAAAGCCTTACCACCGGTAGCAAAAAAGGCTTGAAGAAAAATATGCCAGTCTTCCGGAATCATATCTGGATCCCAATAACCACTTTGATCTATAAGTTTAAACGAAGATGAATAACATGAATAATTAAAAAATAAGCCATCAGGTTCCTGGATATTGGCAATATGAATAACATTTCCTAAAATACCAGTAATTCTGATAAGAGACGGAACTTGATTAATATTGTTATGCCAAAAAATTGGAGATTGCCAAAAACGTTGATAACGAGAAGGGTTGGAAGCAAAATTGTAAGTTAGTGCAGAAAAATATTTCGGATGAAAAATGGTATCAACGTCACAACTAGTAAGAGTCAAATTGTTAATATTAAATTTTTTAGTATCAATATAATGTTTTTTGAAATATTGGGCAGCAAAACGTTCATTGGTATGTTTACCAGCAATTTCTCCTGGAATATCTGGAGGATGTTCAGTAAAGATAAGATCACCAAAAACATTTTTATATTTTTCCGAAAAATACTTTATAGTTTGATCATTATTTTCTTTGCCAGCACGAGCCTCTTGAGCCAAAACAACGTGAATTTTTTTAAGATCAATATCAATTTGAGCTGCCAAACTACCAACCGCCATTTCGATGACTTCAACTGGTTCTTTGTATGAAGAAATAACAATAACATGATGAATGTCTTTGTATTTTAGCCAAAACGATCTAAAATTTTCTTGAAAAAGATCTAACCAATTGGTACTTTTGGCTAAGTTAATTTTAGAATAGCCAACAACAGCAAGAATAGCTGATTTGAAAGATTGATAAAGCCAATAGATAAGAAAAGCAATAACAAAATAAGCGACTACTTTAGGAATCAAAAAAGCTCCCCAAACTGGAAAAAGAATAGTCATCCAAGCACAAAAGCCAGGAATCATTTCCCAAAGACGATATATTTTGGAATTTTTATTAACCATTTTCTCTGATTATTATACCAAGTAGAGAGGTAATTAAGATAAAATAGAAAAGATGACTTTAAAAAAGGCAATACAGCAAACGATTGATTATGCAAAAAGTTTTGACAGTGAAATCAGTCAACAGGAAATAGTAGAAAGATTAATTTCTGACAAAATTTATTCAGAAATAGAAATTAGAAAAAATATAAAAAAGGATTTATTGACTACAAAAACAAATGTATGGAAAGAAAAAAAGGTTTTAAAAGCAAAAAAAATAGGATTGTTTTTAAAAAAACAGTTTAAAAATATTCTTTTTTTGGGGATTTCAGGATCTGTTGCTAGTGGTCATCCAAAAAAAAATGATGATATAGACTTGATTTTAATTACTAAAAAAAATAGGTTATGGATAACAAGATTTTTTTTGAGAATAAATATTTTTTTAAATAAAATTCCTCATCGAAAATATGGTCAAAAAGAGACAAAAGATGATTTTTGTTTTAATTTATGGCTAGATGAAAAAGCATTAAAATTACCTAAAGAAAGACAAACATTACAAAGTGCAACTGACCTAATCATGATAATTCCAATTATTAATAAACAAAATACTTATGAAAAATTCATTTTACAAAATGATTGGGTAAAAAAATATCTAGCTACAGGCTACTCTAGACTAGTTAATAGATCGTCAATTATAGATTGTAGAAAAAAAGAAAAAAATAATTATTTTAATGAAATGATTAATAAGTTGTTTTTTTGGCCGCAATATTGGTATATGAGAAAAAAAATTACCGTAGAAATGGTAAATCTCCACCAAGCTTTTTTTTATAAGTGAATGATAGAATGAAACCATGTGGCAAAGAATCATAAGAATAATTTTTTTAGTCTTAGCTTTTTTGGTTTTATATATCTCAATTGCTCGTGGTAGTTTGGATTTGATGATTAAAGATGAAAAAGAAAACGAATTGAGAAAAATCCCTATAAAGTCTGAATTTGTGGATAATACTGGAACAACAGTAAAAATATACTATAAATTTCCAGAAACAAGAACATTACCATCAAGTCCTTTTTATGGACTCAAAAAAATTAGAGATTATTTATGGATTAGTTTTACTAAAAACCAGCTAGATAAATGTCGAGTCTTGATGTTGATAGCTGATAAAAAAATGAGTGAGGTAATATTGATGGATCAAAAAAATGTTGATAAACAACTTATAGTTGGAACTACAATTGAAGCCATTAATCAGTTAAAATTAGCTGGTGATGGATTAAAGAAAGATAAATTGAATGAGGTTGAAAAAGAAATAATCCAAACACAAATTAACCAAGCAAAATATGTTTATAAAGAAATTATTAAAACACTTAAAATCGACGAGGAAGAAAAAAGATTCCTCGATTCACGGGTGGAAGAAGCTTTTTAGAAGTAAACTGTTTTGGTTAGGACTGATAGTTTTGATGGGGATTGGAGCAATAGTTTTTGTAGCTAGAGATATACCAAATCCGCTTAATTTATCAAAAGGACTATATCCCCAATCATCGTATATTCTAGATAGGAATGGACAGCTTCTTTATGAGATTTATGCAGATAAAAGAAGAACTCCAGTAAAATTGGATGAAATTTCTGATAATTTAAAAAAAGCAACAATTGCAATTGAAGATTCAAATTTTTACAAACATGGAGGGTTTGATGTTAAAGGATTAATTCGAGGAATGTATCGAACTATTTTTCAAAAACGACTACAAGGAGGATCAACCTTAACTCAACAATTGGTTAAAAATGCCTTGCTTTCGCCAGAAAGAACAATATCAAGAAAAATTAAAGAAGCAATTTTAACTATTGCTACTGAAGTAATTTATAGTAAAGATCAAATTTTAGAAATGTATTTTAATCAAACACCATATGGTGGTACTTTGTGGGGAGCACAAGCTGCAGCTATGGGAATCTTTAATAAAGATGTGTCAAAACTTGATTTAGCAGAATCGGCTTTATTAGCTGGTTTACCAGCGTCGCCGACGAAGTATTCCCCTTTTACTCATCCTGAGACAGCTAAAGCTAGACAAGAAATGGTTTTAAACAGAATGTTGGAATTAAAAATAATTAATCAAGAAGAATTTGAAGCAGCTAAAAATGAACCATTAAATTATTATGTAAATAAAACTGGAATAGAAGCTCCTCATTTTGTTTTTTACATTAAAGAATTACTAGCTGAAAAATATGGAATTCAAAAATTAACTGAAGGTGGTTTAACAATTACAACTACATTGGATTTAAATATTCAAAAAATGGCCCAGGCAACTGTTTCAGCTGAAGTAGAAAAATTAAAAAATTACAAAGTTGGTAATGGAGCAGCAATGGTAACTGACCCAAAAACAGGACAAATTTTAGCTATGGTGGGATCAATTGATTATTTTTCAAATACGATTGATGGTAAATATAATGTAACCACAGCCCTAAGACAACCAGGTTCATCAATTAAGCCATTAAATTATGCTGTTGGAATTGATACTGGAAAAATAACTGCTGCTTCAATTGCTGATGATAATCCAACTTGTTTTGCTCAAGAAAATCAAGTGGCTTACTGTCCAACTAACTATGGTGGAGCTTATCATGGAATTCAATCAATTAGAAATTCTTTAGCAAATTCTTTAAATATTGCAGCGGTAAAAGTATTAAAAGTTAATGGTTTAGAAACTTTCGTAGCTTCAGCCTCAGCTATGGGATTATCAACATTTAAAAATGCTTCTGATTATGGGTTGTCACTAACCCTTGGTGGTGGTGAAGTAACTATGGCAGATATGACCGTAGCTTATGGAGTTTTGGCTAATATGGGTATTCGACAAGATTTAAATCCAATTTTAAAAGTGGTGGATAAAGATAAAAAAGTGTTAGATGAATACAAATATGAAGCAGGTAGTCGAGTAATGTCGAGAGAAACTGGTTTTATCATTCAACAAATTTTATCTGATGATGGAGCTAGAAGTATGGTGTTTGGTCGAGGTTCAATGTTGAATATAAAAGGCCACAAGGAAGTAGCCGTAAAAACAGGAACAACAAATGATATGAGAGATAATTGGACAATTGGTTATACTCCAGATTTCGTAGTAGCAACTTGGGTAGGAAATAATGATAATTCAAAAATGGGAGGATTAGTTTCAGGAACCACCGGAGCAGCTCCAATATGGAATAAAATAATGACTGAATTATTGAAAGATAAAGAAGTAAAACAACCAGTAAGACCATCTAGTGTAGTAGGTATGAATGTTTGTAATCTAACAGGATTAGCAATACCTGAAGAAGGGTGTGAATCACATTTTGAATATTTTAAAAAAGAATATTTACCAGCAAAACAAACGAATTTAAAACAAAATATTTTAATCAACAAAGACACTAATCAACCGGTTAATAATGGAGAAAATGTTCCAAATGCTGAATGGCAAGAACATACAGTTATTAAAGATATTACTGGTGTAAACATCTGTCTAGACTGCCCAGTAATTGAAACGACCGATGAAAAAGGAGAAAAAAAGACTATTAAACCGACGGTAACTATTAAATAAGGATGAATTTATTACAAATAATTGTAAAAATTTTGATCCAAATTGGAAGACCATTTTTGGAATTGGTTAAGATACTATCTTTTGGAATTAAGAAAATTTCTGAAATAAAACTATCTGTTTTGAAAATTAAATTTCCAAAAATTAACTGGCAAAAGATATTTATATTTAAAAATAAAATAAAAATAAATTTTGCCGAAATTGATTTCAAAAAAATATTCAACAAACAAAAAAAAGAAAGAATAAAAATAACCAAAACAAGATTTAATCTAAAACTTTGGGAAAGGAAAAAATGGAATTTTAAAATTGGAAATTGCTGGCTAATTGGATCTGGATTAATTTTAGTTGGTATTTTAATTATTTTTTATCAAATAATTATTAAAGATTTACCAAATGTAAATTTAATTTATAGTCCACCAAATTTATCAACTCAAATATTAGATCGGAATGGAAAAGTACTATATAAATTTTATGATAACGAAAATAGAACTTGGATACCAATTGAAAAAATTCCTACTGACCTAATAGAAGCAACTTTAGCAATTGAAGACAAAAATTTTTATAACCACCACGGTTTATCTTTAAAAGGATTAACACAGGCGATTATATATAACTTTAAAAAAGACAAAACTGATAAACCTCGAGGTGGTTCAACTATTAGCCAACAGTTAGTAAAAAATATCTTTTTTACTAATGAAAAAACCATGACTCGAAAAATTAAAGAAGCTATTTTGACTTTGATAATAGAACATAAAATGACTAAAAATGAAATTCTAGAAAGATATTTAAATCAGGTTTCTTATGGAGGTGAAGCATATGGAGTTGAAGAAGCAGCTGAAAAATATTTTGGTAAGCATGTATGGGAATTGGAGACCCAAGAATCAGTTTATTTAGCTGGATTACCAGCGGCTCCAAGTTCTTATTCACCGTATGGAAATAATCCAGAATTGGGTTTATCCAGACAAAAAATGGTATTTGAAGAAATGGTATCGACTGGATATTTAACAGAAGAAAAAGCAACAGAATTTTTTAAAAAAGAATTGAAAATAAAAAATAATAATAAATTAATTGAAGCACCTCATTTTGTGTTTTATATTAAAAAACTATTAGAAGATCAAGGGTATTCTAATTTTGAAAAACAAGGATTGGTGATTAAAACCAGTTTAGATATAGATTTACAAAATGAAGCCCAAAAAATAGTAAAAGATGAAGTTTTAAGAAATAAAAAACTGAACATTTCAAACGGAGGAGCGTTGATATTAGATGTAAAAAATGGTGATATTTTGGCCATGGTGGGATCAATTGATTATTATTCAAAAGAAATTGATGGTCAAGTAAATATAACTACAGCATTACGTCAACCAGGTTCATCAATTAAACCGATAAATTATTTATTAGCATTAGAAAATGGATATAGTTTGGCATCAACAATTAGTGATAGTCCAATTACTTATCCAGCTAAATTTCCGGGGCAAAAACCATATTCACCTCAAAACTATAATGGTAAATATATGGGAGATGTGACTTTAAGAACTGCTTTAGCATCTTCTTTAAATATTCCGTCAGTAAAATTACTAGAAAAAAATGGAGTAAATAATATGATAGATTTAGCTGAAAAAATGGGAATAACTACTTGGCAAGACAGAAATCGATTTGGACTATCACTCGCCTTGGGATCTGGTGAAGTTAAAATGATTGAGCTAGCTCAAGCTTATAGTAATTTTGCCAATTTAGGTGAAAAAATAAAAATTAATCCAATACTAGAAATTAAAAATTATTTGGGAGAAGAAATTTATAAAAAAAGTCTTGAAAAAGAAAAAGTAATAGAACCAGAATATGCTTATCTTATTAATAACGCCCTAAGTGATAATAAAGCCAGATCCCCTATTTTTGGATCAAATTCAAAATTGGTAATTGCTAATAAAACAGTAGCAGTAAAAACTGGTACAACAAATAATTTAAAAGATAATTGGTGTATTGGTTGGACGCCAAGTTATTTAGCTGTATCTTGGGTGGGAAATAATGACAGTTCACCGATGAGTTGGGTGGCTTCTGGAGTAAGTGGGGCTACACCAATATGGAATCAATTAACAAATTTAATACTTAAAGATAAAAAAAATGAAGAATGGAATATACCAAATAATTTAGTTAAAAAAAATATTTGTGGTAAAGAAGAATGGGTATTAGCTGGAACTGAATTAAAAATTAGTTGCCCAAAACCAACCGAAGCTCCAATTTCTGAGGCAACTAATTAGAATTTTGAATATAAGCCCAATAAATTGATTCTATTAAAGATGAAATATCGGTTGATTGAGGAGAAGAAATTAAAATAGTAAGTTGACGGTTGTCGGGTAAAGTTATTTGGTTGTAATAATGAAAATCTGATTTATCAGAAACAATTTCTTTAAAAGATAAACCTTCTGGAAGATTAACGTTTAAAAGACTTTTGGTGGTGGGCTTAAGAATATTAAGATGATTTTGAATGTCGGTTAATGGTTGATTTTGAAATAGAGCTGACTCATTTTGTGACCAAATAAACTGAGGTGAAGAGTTGTCAGTAATATAAATAGAAATATTAGAAAAACTATCAGGGATTATTCTTTTTATTGGATCAGAAACATTATTTTTTGATGAAGAAAAATTAAATTTGGGTAATTTGAAAGATAAGTTTATTTTTGGAATTTCAGGATTTTTAAAAAAAGTTTTTACAGAACGATAAATCCAAAAAGAAAAACTTAAACCAACAGTTAAAATAATCGATAAAATAACTAAACGACGTTTCTTTTGAATTCGTTTTTTTTCTTTTTCAGCTTTTTCTTCTTTACTCTCCTCAATTGGTTCATAATCATCTGAAGGAAATTGTTTTTTTGATTTATCTGGTTTTGGAAGCATAATTATTCTTTAATTTGTTTTAGGGTTAATAGGCCGGTTTTGGCACCGAGATATGAAACAACAGAAGCGGAATTTTTAATACTCCAAAAAAGAGCTTCTTTTGGATCTAAATTATGAATTAAGGCAGCAACAAAAGTCGAACCAAAAGCATCACCCGCACCAGTTTCGTCGACAGCATGAGTGTTAAGAATTGGAGAATAATATTGCTTACCATCAATTAAAATATGAGCCCCTTCACGGCCATTAGTAACAGCAATCAAAGGAGACTTTAATTGATGTAATTGATCCCAAAATTGGGAATGTTGATGAGATAAATCAACCAACATTTCAGCTTCCTCACGATTTAATAATAAAAAATCGACTAATTTAATTAAAGGTAAGATTCTTCTCTTTTGAAGGAGTTCACGTTTACCCGGATTAAAAGAAATTTTAATACTGTTTTCTTTTGCAAAACCAATGATTTGTTCAAATAAATCTAAATTACCTTCAAGTGAAGTGACATAAATCCATTTTGTTTTTTTTAATAAATTCCATTTGAAGTGTTTAGTTTCTAGACCGAATTTTCCTCGATTAGTCAAAATAGATCGACTGCCATCTGGAGCCACTAAAATAACTGAAAAATCAGTAATATCTTTTTTATTTTGAACAATAAATGAAGAATCAACTTTGTTATCTTTTAAATCATCAAAAATAAAATTATTAAGATGACTTTGACCAATTAAAGAAACACAAGCCGACTTTAAACCAAGACGAGAAAAAGAAACTGATGAATTAGTAGCTCCCCCACCACTGCTAAAAAGACTTTGGTCAACTTCATTTTTTGATGATGCAGGTAAAGTTAATAATTTTTTTTGAACATTAAAAACTTCTGATTTTACAAAAACATCGACAGTAGCGGCTCCAATAGAAATTACATCATACATAAAAATTTATCTTTGATGATGGTTTTTAAATCGGTAATTACGGGAGTAAAAAGATCATAAATTTTTTGGCTTTCAAATTGAGAAATATTTTTTCTTAAAGATTCTAAAAATTTAATTCGAAGATCTGTATTAATATTTATTTTAACAATGCCAAGTTTGATGGCGGCAGAAATTTGATCAGGACTAACACCAGAACCACCATGGAGAGTAAAAAATTGTTGAGGTAATTTAGTTTTTATTTGATTAAACAAATCTAAATCAAGAATTTCTGGTTGATCAACACTAACACCATGAAGATTGCCAATAGATACGGCAAATAAATCTGCCTTAGTTTGACTTAAAAAGTCAAAAGCAAGATCGGGATCAGTAAAACTTTCTTTTACTATTTGACTATCAACCAAACTAATTTTATTAAATTCAACTTCAACTAAAGCTTCGGGGTTAATTGATTTTATTTCTTTAATAAAAGGAATCGCTTGAGAAAGGTTTTGATCAAAAGAAAGATCGGAACCATCAAAGTGAACCATATCGAATCCTAATTTGATTAGTTGTTTGAGACGATTAGGATCGTGACCATGATCCATGTTTAAAAAAATAGGTAAACCATCAACACGAGCTTTCTTAACCAACATAAAAAGTCGTTCGGCTTGAATAAATTTGTCTTCACCGCCAGAAAGTTGAACTAAACAAGGAAAACCGGTCTCAGCCACGACTGATTCAACGGCTTGATAAATTTCAAATGAATCAATATTAAAACTGGGAAGAGCTTTTTTTTGAATTGAGTATTGAGTTAGATATTCTTTTAATGAAAGCATATTATTTAATAATTTTTTTGGCGGCTAAAATTAAATCATTAACGCCGATACCATAATAATCATACAATTTTTCATAAGTTTTAGCAGAACG
>CAZLAG010000009.1:0-18396 GCA_964557475.1 uncultured Gammaproteobacteria bacterium | reverse complement strand
CTGATAAAAGCATGGAATAAAAACCATAAAGAGCATTGACTGGTTGACCATTGACGGTTAGTTCTGGAATTGAATGATAGGCACGATGAATGACAGCATGGCCATCAACAATTAAAAGCTTAGACATATAGTGATTATAAGATAAATAAGGTAGAATCGGGAATGAAGTTTGTTTACTTTGATATTGGTGGAGTGCTAATGAGGGATTTAAGTGACACTAATGATGGTTGGGGAATTCTATTAAAAAGTTTGGGTTTAAAAGATAATCAAAGACAAGAATTTGATGATTTTTTTGAAGTACTTGAGAAGAAATTAAATCTAGGAGAAGGAATTAAAGAGTTTGTATTAAAAATGGAAACTGATTTTGGAATTAAATTGCCAAAAAACTATTCAATAAGTAAAGATTTGGTTAATAGATTTTTTCATAAAAATGAAGGAATTTGGCAAATAGTTGAAACTGTAAAAAATAAATATGGAATTGGTTTGTTAACAAATATGTACGATGGAATGTTGGATTTAATTAGAAAAAATAATTTAATTCCAAATATGGAATGGATTGTGATTGATTCGTCGGTAGAAAAATGTAAGAAACCAGGGGAAAGAATTTATAAAATCGCGGAAGAAAAGTGTGGATTTAAAGATAAAGATATTTTGTTTATTGATAATAGACAAGAAAATTTAGAGATACCTAAAAAAATGGGGTGGCAAACATATTGGTATGATTCAAGTGATTATAAAAAATCAAATTTGAAATTGGCAAAGTTTTTACGGTAGAATTTAGTAATGGAACAGCACGCGATTCCACAACAAATATCATCCTACGAATTTAAGTTAGTGGGAGAGATGACATTGAAACAGTTTTTGAAAGCGGCTGGAGGCATAATCATAGCTTTGTTAATTAACTCAACTAAATTAATTATCTTAGTTAAATGGCCATTAATGTTGTTTTTTGGTGGATTGGGAATTTTATTAGCTTTTGTGCCTTTTGAAGATAGACCGTTGGAAGTATGGATAAAAGCTTTTATAAAATCGATTTATTCACCAACAATTTACACTTACAAGAAAAAACCTATTGATAATTGGTTGGATTTAGATTTATCAAAAGATATCAGTAGTAGTACAAAAACAGTGACCGTAACAAAAGCTTCAACGGGAAATATAATGGAAAATACGGTCAAAAAATCAGGAATGAAATTGAGTGATTTTTTACAAACAACTTCTTTAACCGACCATAAAAAAAATGAAGAGATAAAAGTGGATGAAATAAAAGCAAAAGATAATCCACCAATTGGAGAGACAGAACCTAAAGTAGAGATAAAAAATGAAGAAGATAATTTAACTGAAATGGTAGTAAACGATTGGAGAGATACAAAAACTGGTTTGGATTTAAAATCAGAAAAATTAGAAGCAACTGGAGAAGTAGTGTTTGGTTCTATTCCAATGCCTGATATTCCAGAAGTTGCTAATGTGATAGTAGGAATGGCAACAAGTGGTGAAGGTAAAATTGTCGATGGAGTAATTGTAGAAATTCAGGATGAACATGGAAATCCATCGCGTGTTTTAAAAACTAATTCTTTAGGACAATTTAAAACATCTACCCCACTGGCAAATGGGAAATATTTATTAATTGCCGAAAAAGATGGATATACTTTTGATAGAGTTAATCTTGAATTAAACGATCAAATTATTCAACCAATCAAGATAATTGCTCACAATTAATATAATATATATGTATGCCAGTTGACCCTCTTAAAATTGCTATTAAAGGAAGTACACAAGACCATTTACCAATTGAAGATATTGTTGATGGGATAGTTTTATTAAAAGACGGATCATGTGCTTCAGTAATGCAAATATCTTCAGTTAATTTTGATCTTTTATCTGAACCGGAACAATCAGCCTTGGTAATGGCTTATGGAGGAATCTTGAATTCATTAAACTTTCCAATTCAAATAGTTATTCGATCAAGTGTAAAGGATGTTAGTGTTTATTTAAAAAGGTTAGTTGATGCTGAAGGTAAACAAACCAATCCATTACTTAAAGAAAGAATTAAGTTCTATCGTAAATTTGTGGAAGATACAGTAAAAAGAAATGATGTTTTATCAAAAACTTTTTATGTGATAGTAAGATTCTCAACAGTAGAATTGGGTTTAAAAAATGTTGGTAAGTTTGATTATAAATCAATAATAAGTCCTCAAAAAAATAGAACTAGTTTACCTTTCCCTAAAGAATATATTTTAGAAAAAGCCAAAGCTAGTTTGGAGCCAAAAATAGACCATTTGATAAGATTATTTTCTAGATTGGGTTTGGATATTAAACCTTTAGATAATACAAAGTTAATAGAACTTTTTTATAAAATATATAACGAGGAAATTGAAGCAAGTCAAAAATTGGAAAATTTTGACTACAATACTCCAGTTGTTAACACTAAATAAAATGAATATTTTTAATAAAAATAAAAAAACAGTGGAAACTAAGCCAGCTGAAGTAGTTAGTCAAACAACTACTAATGGTAATGAAAATAAAAAACCATTTGAACAAGGATTGGTGACAACTAAAGATATTATTGCTCCAGCTTCATTAGAAGTAGATTTTAATGATATAAGAATTGATAATAAATATTATCGAACTTTATTTGTAGTTGCTTATCCAAGATTTGTGGGAATTAATTGGTTATCTTCCTTAATAAATTTTGATGCAGCTTTGAGTATTTCGATGTATGTATATCCAACAGACGGAAAAGAGATTTTGGATGATTTAAGACGAAAAATAACTGAAATGGAAGCAGAAATTAGTAGCGATATTCAAAGAGGAAGGTTGGTTAATCCGGCAACCCAAGCAAAACTTGAGGATGCCATGAATTTACAAGCTGATTTAGTTAAAGGAGAAGAAAGGTTTTTTCAATTTGGTCTATATATAACAATTTTTTCTGAAAGTAAGGAAGAAGTTGAAAAAATAAATAAAAACTTGGAAGCGGCTTTGGGATCTTTGTTGATTGTCAGTAAAAGAGCAACTTTACAAATGGAAGATGGATTTATTACGGGTTTACCAATTGCTAGTGATAGATTGGATATTACTCGAAATATGGACACAACTTCTTTAGCAACAACTTTTCCTTTTGTATCTTCTGATTTATCCGACGATAAAGGAATAATGTATGGAATAAATATTCACAATGGTTCATTGGTAATTTTTGATAGATTTTCGATGCCGAATTACAACTCAGTAGTCTTTGCAATGGCTGGTGCTGGAAAATCATATATGATTAAACTTGAAGTATTAAGATCATTGATGTTGGGAACTGAAATAATTGTCATTGATCCAGAAAATGAATATAGAGATTTGGCAGATGCAGTTGGTGGACAATACATTGCATTTGGTTATGGAGAAGCATCAAAAATTAATCCTTTTGATCTATCTTTGGTTGAAGAAGAAGGTGAAAATGCTTTGAATAGTAAAGTTTTATCTTTACATAAATTACTTAAAGTAATGTTGGGGGCAATGGATCCAATAGAAGAATCAATTTTGGATAGAGCTTTGATGGATGCTTATAAAATGAAAGGGGTAACACCTGATCCAACCACCCAAAATAGAGAGGCTCCTTTGGTTGAAGATCTATATAAATCATTAATTGGAATGGAAGATGAAAAAGCTAGAAGTTTGGCAGCTAGATTAGAGAAATATATTAAAGGTTCTTTTGCGGGTATTTTTAACCAAAAAACAACAGTAAATTTGACTAATCCATTTGTGGTTTTTGGGATAAAAAATCTTGAAGAAAGCCTAAGACCTGTAGCCATGCATATTGTGTTGGATTACATCTGGACGGTAGTAAAAAAGACTTTAAAGAAAAGATTATTGGTGGTGGATGAGGCTTGGTATTTGATGCAATATGAAGATTCAGCCCAATTTTTGAGAGGAATTGTAAAAAGAGGTAGAAAATATTATTTGGGAGTAACTACAATTACTCAAGATGTAGACGACTTTCTACAAACTCCCTATGGTAAGGAAATTGTGACGAATAGTGCTATCCAAATATTATTAAAACAACACACAGCAGCTATAGATTTAATCGGTGAAGTATTTTATTTGTCTCAAGGGGAAAAACAATTACTATTATCAGCAGATAAAGGACAAGGAATATTTTTTGCTGGCCAAAATCATGTGGCAATTCAAATAATCTCTTCTGATGATGAACATAAATTAATAACTTCTAATCCTGAAGAGGTAATGAAAAAGAAAAATGATTTATTAAAAATAAAAAAAGAGGAAGAGATTAAGGTTGTAGAAATAAAAAAAGAAGAGGAAAAGCCAATAGAAATTAAAAAAGAAGAAATAGTTTTACCTCCAAAAGTGGAAAATAATTTAGAGAGTAATTTTAGAGATGTTAAACCAAGTGTAATAACTGAAAATAAACAAGAAACACCAATAAGTAGGGAAATTCCTCGATTTGAACCACCAAAAACGGAAGTGATTTTGACAGAAACTAAAAAACCGGTCTTTATTAGAAACGAAGAAACTAATATACCTCAACCACCTCAATTGAATAGAAATCCAAAACCGGTTTTTGAAAATAAAACAGATAACCCTCAAACTAAAACTGAAGAAAAAAAGATGAATTACGATGATCTGTTTGGCAATGGGATTGTGTAAGTAGGATAAAAATAAGCTATAATTTTTTGATGGCTATTAAAGGGAAGATTAATCAACAAACAGATCCTCTAGATTTAGTTGATCAAAAAGCTGAAGGATTAGGTAAAATTGTGTCGGAAAAGTTTGGAAACGATAAAAAACTAAGTAAATTAATTGAAGAAGAATCAAAAAGAATAATTGGAAGTAGAGATGTTGAATCGAAAAGTGATTCGGTAAAAATTTTAGAACAAAAAATAGCCAAATCTTTGGGTGTTGAAGTTAATGATGAAATAAAGGTGGCAAGTAAAAGAATTATTGAAGAGACAAGAAAATGGGAAAAAGAGAATAAAAACGCAGTGGCAGATTATAGAAAAAAAAGATTGGGTGATGATATTGTAGAAGGTTATAGAAAAGCTAATGAAGGGATAAAAATAACTGAAGAACAAGAAACATTAATTAAAGAACATGCTGTTTTGGTTGCAGAAACATACTATAGTGGTGAAGGAATTAGTAGTGAAGTTAAAGATGAACTATTATCGACGGACTTGGGGGTAGAAAAAGAAAAAATACCATTAGCTTTTAGTGATCTTGAAGGAACGATAAAACTTTTACAAAAAACACCAGGAGAATTAAAAGATATTACAAATAAGTGTGAAACTATCAGAAATGGTTTATCTGGTTTAAATCAACCAAATGGTATTCGAGAGTTTACTTCGTTTAATAGCATAACTAATGCTTTTAAAGACGGTGAAGTCATGAAAAGTTTTGGTTCAGTTCAAAGTAAATTTTTATCGGTATTTGATAAATTTGACTCTTTTAGTGGCGGGGCAATTAGAAAAACTGTAGGTAATTGGGGAAATAATTTTGTATCTAAATTAAGTACTGGATCAAGTAAGGCTATTTTGGAAAACGGATTTAAAGTATTTGCTAAAGAAGGTTTTCAGGCAGGACTTAATGCTACTTTACAAGGATTTTTGGGTGGTGGTGCAAGTGCGGCAGTGGCAGCGGGAAGTGCTGGGGCGGCTGCAGGAGCAGCAGCGACAGGTGCAGCAGCTGTAGGTGGAGTAGTAGCGACGGCAGCAACTGGAGGGATTGCAGCAATAGTATTTGCAGCAAAAGCATTATTTGATGGAATAAAAAAGATTGGTAAAAAAATAATTGATGGAATAAATAATTTGGTAGCTAATGGTAGGGGTGAAGATGAGGATATAAATAAATTAACTAAGAAAAAATGGTTTATACCAGTAGTAATATTGGTTTTATTAATATCAGGATGCACGTTACAAAATAATCAAATATCAACTATGGTTTCGCCAGTTGATGAAAAAAAGATGGAATATGCAGGTGAATATGGAGTTAGTGTATTACAAAAAGGTAATGGTGATTTTAAAATACCAACTTGTGATCCAGACGGGAAAAATCCGAATGGAAACAATCGATTAGTATTGAGAGATATGGCTCTTTCAATAGTGGGTAAAGTAACTTATAGTCATTTTTCTGAATGGAGTCAAATAGGAGCCAGTCCAAAATGGAATACACCGGTTCCCCAAAAATGGGTAAAAGGGAAAGATAAAAATGGTAATACAATAATGGTGCTTGATGAAGAGTGGGAAGCAAAACGTCGAATGTATCCTCTATATGGTTTAGATTGCGGTAGTCTTGCTAAATGGTTGTGGTATCAATGTATGGGAGGAACTTATAATAAACCAAATATTGGTGATTGGATATATTGGTCTAAATTAAATATGTTTGGACTTGATGAAGTACACTTAGAAAGTGTGGATGATTTGAAAATTGGAGATGTGTTTGAAAGAACCAGAGAAGAATCAATACCAGCCTGCCAAGATATAGATAAAAAAACAGGAAAAGTACTTTCTGAAGGTGGTTGTCATCATTTTGCTATATATATAGGCAATGGAGATGTAATTGAAGAGGTGGGTAATGGTGGAGATCCAACACTAACTAAAATTTATAAGGTCACACCAGAATATGTTTTGTTGGAGAGGGATAAAAATGCTTTTAGATACCCTCATACTTATAGAATTACTGATATTTTTAAAGATTAATTAATAAAAAAAATGAATATAAAAGAATTTATTAGTAAATATAAGATAATAATTTTTTTGGTGGCAATGATTATTATTTTGGCCTTTGTAAAAAATTATTTTGGAAAAAAAATAAATGAAAATGTTAATTCTACTAATGGTAGTGTTGATAGTGAAATTAATACTAATATTGCTTCAGTAAGTATTATTCCATCCCCGTCTCCATCAAAAACACAAAACAATTTAGGTGAAACAAAACCAAGTGAAATAAATAATTCAGATCAAAATAATTTACAAAACAATAAATTGATAGTAAATAAAGAGACAGATAGTAAACGTAATCAATTAATAGAAAAAGGGCGTACTTATCAAACTGAAAAAGAATATCAAGCTTGGTTTGAAACATTGTCTTTTGAAGACCAAGAAATATTACAAGGTGATAAACCAATACAAATTTCTCAATTAAAAGACGAATTGCCTTACGAAGGAAGCACTTTTATAGTTGAAGGAATTTCTTCAAATAATTTAGTAATGGCCAAAAGTAAAATTGATGATTTAGAAAAGGCTGAATCTGATTTAAGAGATTGGTTGTCAACTAAGGCAATGAACTTCGAAGATTTAAGTGTTTCCTGGATAGAATAATAAATATAATTAAGTTTTTTAATCTTGCAACCTAACTGGCATAATGATGTGAGTAAAATCGGGTTCAGATTGATCAAAAAACCCAGCCGGAGAAAGAGAATCGTTTAATTGAATGATAATTTCTTGACTTTTACAATTACTTAAAAAATCGGATAAAAATTTATAATTAAAAGCAATTTCTATATTTTCACCTTCAACCTTAGCATCAACAAGGGTTTTATTTTGACCAACTTGAGGAGCATTAGCGCTTAGCTCAACACTGTTAGATTTAATATTAAATTTAACTACATTAGCAGATTCTTTAGCAAAAACAGAAGCAATTTTTACCGCTTGTAAAAATTCGTCACGATTTATAAATACTTTAGTAGAATAATTTTGAGGAACTATCTTTTGATAATCCGGATAATCCCCATCAACAAGTCGAGAAATGATCTCTATATCGTCTAGGACGAATATTATTTGATGTTCATCAGTACTGAGACCTAATTTAATTTTTTGATTGTTTTTAGCCAATTTAACGATTTCTAAAAGACTTTTGGCTGGGATAAGAAAAGTAATTTGTTGATCATCAGTAAAATCTAAAGGTTGACTAAATTTTATTTCTTTTATTGATAATCTAAAACCATCAGTAGCTACTAAGGTTAAATTTTGTTTAGTAAATTGACAAAGAACAGCAGTTAATACTGGACGCATATCATCTGTAGCAGCAGAAAAAATGATTTGAGAAATACTGTTTAAAAAATTATTTAAATCAAGATCAAAACTGGTTTTAGAATCAATTTTTGGAAATTCTGGATAATCAAGTGCAGGGATAGTAGTAAAAGTAGAATTTATTTTTGAAGATGAAATTGAAAGAAGATTATCTCCTTCAAGAGAAAGATCAATTTTCCCAGAAGAAAGATAAGAAATAAATTCAGTAATTTCTTTTGGAGGTAAAGTAATACTTCCCTCTTGGTCAATTTTGGCACCAATCCAATAATTAATACTTAATTCTAAATTGGTAGCTGATAATTTAAGGCGACCATTATCGGTAGATAATAAAAGATTATTTAATATTGGAAGTTGATTTTTGTTTGAGATAAATCGAGAAACATTATTCAGGGCAGTGTTTAAGTTCTCTTGAAGAACTGATATTTTCATTGTTTATTATTATAAATTATATAAATAAGAATTAGTAGTTGTTGTTATTAGAGTCGGTGTAAAAGTGGGGTAGTTAAAAAGAAGTTGTAATTTATGGCTAAAAGTGAATTTTTTTGAGGTGGAAATAAATAAAATGGTATTAAATAAGGTAAAAAACAAAGGTTTTGTCTTATAGTGTTTACTTAGTTTTGGTAAAACTTCGGTTGAAAAACCAAAAAATAAATGTGGAAAACTTAGTGGATAAGTGGGGGTCGATTGTGGATAAAGAAAATTGAGATTAAAAATCATTTTTTATTTGGTTAATAAGTTGGCGAGTTTGTGGGTTTGTGGAAAAGTCGGTGTGGATTTTGTCTCGAGCATGCATAATACTAGTGTGGTCACGGCCACCAAGAAGTCGACCGACTTCTTCAAGAGCTAAATTACCTTCAGTGAGAAGAAGATAAGCAGTGATATGTCGAACCATAACGAGTTCTTTTTTTCGGCTTTTACCACAAAGATCACTGGTTTTTATATTAAAATGTTTGGCACAGACAGAAATAATATGACGAGGGTTTATTTTAGATGATGGTTCGTAATTATTAGATCGTTGATCGGGATTGAAAAAATTTTCGACAAAAGCCAAATCAATTTCCTCTACTCTATTGGCAATTGATTGAATTGAAAGTTGTTGAAGTTTGCCTTCAATTTCTCTAATATTAGCCTCAATATTATTAGCCAAAAATGAAGTGGCTTCGGGGGTAATTTTAATTCCCTTTTCTTCTACTTTTTGATTAATAATGGCGACTCGCATTTCATAATCTGGGAGCTGAATATCAACTGTGAGTCCACCCATAAAACGAGAAACCAACCTATCTTCAAGGTGATCAATTTCACTAGGTTTACGATCAGAGGTAAGAATAACTTGTTTTCCATTCATATGAAGAGCATTGAAAGTGTGGAAAAATTCTTCTTGGGTATATTCTTTGCCAGCTATAAACTGAATATCGTCAACCAAAATACAATCAAGATTGCGATATTTTTCTTTAAACTGATTCATGGTTTTACTTTTGAGAGCAGCCACAAGTTCATTACTAAAAGTTTCGGCGGGAAAATATTTTATTTTCATATCCGGATCTTTTTTTAGAAGTTCGTGACCAATAGCTTGCATAAGATGAGTTTTACCAACCCCGACTCCACCCCAAATAAAGAATGGGTTATAAGTAAGACCGGGATTTTTGACAATACCTTGGGCAGCGGCAAAAGCAAAATTGTTACTATTACCAACAACTAAAGTATCAAATGTATATCGAGGATGGAGGGTGTTTGAAACGGTTTTTTTCTGGGAAAACTCTAAAAGAGGAGCTTCGGGAGTGGTTTTTTCTTCTTTAGTATCAAAATTTGATTCTTGGACAATAAAATTTAATTGATTACTATTTTTGGTTTGATTATCAAGAGCGTTTTTGAAAGTTTGGTAATAGCGTTTATGGTTAATATCGACTAAATATGGATTGGCACAAGCAATAGTAGCAACATTATTTTCTAAATCGATGAGTTTGGTTTTGATAACAAAAGTTTGATAAACAGCTGGAGCCAGAACAATTTTTAGTTCTTCTTGAGTGTTTTTCCAAATTCGGTCAATATCCATATATAGTTTTTGTAAATAAAGAGAAAAACTTGTCGGGGAGAAAAAGTTATCCACATAAATAATAGATGAGTTTTCCACAAAATGAAAGAAGCAAATTAGATGATAGATCATAAATGTTAGATCGTAGAAATATATGATAAAATTCATCCTATGAAACAAACATACCAACCAAATCCTAGAAGACATAAAAAAGTTCACGGATTTTTAAAGAGAATGATGAGTGCAACTGGAAGAAATGTACTTAAAAGACGTCGAGCTCAAGGTAGAAAGAAAATTAGTGCCTAAATTAGTTGATTAGTAAATTAGCTTTTAGTAAGTAGCTAGATTAAAATTGTATTGTGCTAAAGAAAATTAATCGAATTGGAAGCCGAAAGGAATTTCTGGAAGTTAAAAACAAAGGAGTAATGAATTACTCCCCTATTTTTGGATGGCTTAGCTTAGAAAATAATGACGACCAAAAGAAATTTGGATTTGTGATTTCAAAAAAAATTTCTAAGAGAGCAGTAGATAGAAACAAAATTAAAAGAAGATTGGCGGAAAGTATTAAAAAACATTTAAATGATTTTGAAAAAGGAATTAGAATAGTTTTTTTGGCTAAGAAAGAAATTTTAAATAAAAATATTAAAGAAATAGAAGAAGAAATAAGTAAGATATTAGATCGTAGAAAATAGATCGTAGAAAAAAACAAAATGAAAAGAATAATTTTAAAAATATTGATTTGGTATAAAAAATATATTTCTAGAGGCGAACATTGTCGATTTGTGCCGACTTGTTCGGAATATACTTATGAAGCGGTAAAAAAATATGGAATAATAAAAGGCTTATGGTTGGGAATAAAACGAGTGAGTAAGTGTCGACCTGGGGGTGGAAGTGGAGTGGATCTGTTAAAATAGATCGTAGATTGTCGATCGTAGATCGTAGAAAATAAAGATCAAAGAAAGATTTTCTTAATTTTATAATTTAAATTTGGTTTAATGAATTTATTAATCGCGCCTTTTGTTAATGCTCTTTTTGGTTTTTATTATTTATTGGGAAATTTAGGTTGGTCAATTGTGGTGGTGACAATCTTAATTAGATTATTATTATTACCTTTGATTTGGCCAAGTTTAAAATCAGCTGCCAAAATCAAAGATTTACAACCAAAACTTAATAAACTTAAAGAAAAATATGGAAGTGATAAACAAGCTTTGGCTAAAGCTCAAATGGAGCTTTATAAAGTAGAAGGTGTAAATCCATTATCTGGTTGTCTACCTCAAATTTTACAAATAGCGGTGTTGTTGATTTTCTTTTCAGCGTTTAATATGGTGACTGGTTATGCTCAAAATGGGGGTGATTTGACAAAAATTAATAGTAATTTAATTAGTAGTTTTAGAATTGATGAAACTTTTAAGTTTGATATGGGATTTTTTGGAGGAAATTTAGCCATGACTCCAGCAAAAGTGTTTTCTAATGGAATAAACTTAAATTTAGTTTTGCCAATGGTATTACTTTTAGGATCTGGAGTATTGCAATTTTTTAGTGCCAAATTAATGATGCCAGCACCAAAAATAGATGAATCTATTGTGAAAGCAACTAAAGACAAAGAAGACGATATGATGTCGGCTATGAGAACACAATCGTTGTATTTCATGCCATTGATGACAATATTTATCGGTTGGAATTTTTCTTTGGGATTACTTCTCTATTGGTTTACCACTTCGGCTTTGATGATCGGACAACAATTGGTAGTGAATAAAGTGAATAAAAAATAAATAAAATTAACGTCGTAAATTTTATGATTATTATTTATTAGCTTTATGTTAAAATATCGGCTATGGATAACAAAAAACGAAATGAAAAAATATTACAATTAACTTGCGAATTATTGGACAAAATGAGCTTTGAGGTGGAAAAAGCTTTTGTGGAAGATGTGGAAGAAGAGGAAAACCAAGTTTTGGTAGGAGTAACTGTCAATAATCCAGCAGTATTGATCGGTTTTAAAGGTAGAAATTTAGTAGCAGTTCAATTGGTTTTGGGTTTGATTGTGAGAACTCAAGTTGATGAGAATATTAGAGTTTTATTGGATGTGAATAATTATCGAAATGAACAAAAAGATAGATTACAGGGAATGGTAACTAATTTAATTGAAAAAGTAATTCAAACTGGTAAACCAGTATCGTTGGCAAATATGAGTTCTTACGAGAGAAGACTTTGTCATATGGTAGTGGCGGGAAATGATCAAGTGATGAGTGAGTCTGAGGGTGAAGGCGAAGAAAGACATGTAGTCATAAAATTGAAAGTTTAATCTGTTTTTTTGATTCGATTTTGATTAAAATCTTCGTTGCGAATTTTTCTGCTGGCAAATGAGTCTGCAAAGCAGGCTCAAAAACGCTCCAAAATTGCAACTTCAGATTTTAAATTAATTAAAGTTCGAATTTAAAATTATATTAACCTTTGTGGTAAGATGTGGGTGTGAAGGAAATTAAGGGAAAATTAGCCAAGATGATATTGTTTTTGTTCTTGCTTTTTATCCCAACTCAATTGGGAAAACATTTTTGGCCGGACTGGAGTTATGTGATGGGAATACGAATCGACTATCTTTCCCCTACTTTGTATTTAGTGGATTTATTGTGGATAGGACTGGTAATTTTCAATTTTCAGTTTTTAACTTTCAAAAAAAATATATTTAATTTTAGAAATTTTTGGATATTTGTTTTTATTCTAACTAATATTTTATTGGCTCAAAATAGAATGGCAGCGATTTATGGCTGGTTAAGAATAATGCAATTGGTTTGGACTATTTGGTTTATTAAAAATAATAAAGATTTAGTAAAGAATTGTTTAAAATATGTAATTCCAATTTGGATAATTATTGAAAGCTTATTGGCTATTGGTCAAATTTCTAATGGTGGAAGTTTAGATGGTTTATGGTGGTGGTTAGGTGAAAGAACTTTTGATTTTAATACTATAGGGATAGCTCAAATATCGATAGTTGGAAATGGTTTAATTAGGGCTTATGGAACTTTTTCACATCCAAATAGTTTGGCGGGTTTTTTATTGGTGGTTTGGGTTTGGTGGTGGAAGACAAAACCCTCCCTAAATCCCTCCCTTGACAGGGTGGGACTTTTTAAGAGCACATTTTGGTGGTTGGTGTTTTGGTTGGGAATTATAGGAATAATAATGACCGGGAGTAGGACTGTATGGTTATTAACAGCTTTTAGTTTAGTATTTTTTATAAAAAAATTTTTTGGAGGGAACAATAATTGGATAAAAATAATAATTTCATTGGGATTAATACTAATATTAGCAATCAAAATAATTGATTTTAATTACTCTATTGATAATTTTTTGGGTGGATGGGATGAAAATGGATTAATTAAAAGAGGCCAATTAAATCTAGCATCGTTGGAAATGGTTAAAAGCTCCCCTATTTTTGGTTTAGGAATGAAAAACTTTTTGGTTAATTTGCCTAATTTTCAAAATGAAAGTCATTTCTTTTGGTTGCAGCCAGTACACAACATTTTGTTGCTGGCATTTAGTGAAGTTGGGTTTTTGGGTTTGGGAATTTTGGTTTGGGGTTTGAATAATTTATTTAGAAATAAAAAACTAACTAAAGAAGATTGGTTAATATTGGGAATTATTTTAATTAGCGGAATGGTGGATCATTATTGGTTGACCTTGCCTCAGAATATGTGGTTGTTGACTGTGTTTTTAGGATTGATTTAGTTTTTTTTGCTTAAATTTCTCGTAACCGATTTTTTAAAGATCGGCCAATGTGCGTCGCACGTTGGATATCTTTAAAAAATGATTACTTCGAAATTTTTAAAAAATTATTCAAATAGATAAGATAGAATAGGTTATGTTGAAAAAACCAATAATTAATACTTTGGTACAAGTGATGGCTAAAGGGATAATGGTTTTGTTGAGTTTGGTAACAACGGCAATTTTGACGAGAAAGCTGGGAGTAAAGATATATGGAAGCTATATGTTGATTACTTCGGTTTTTTTATTGTTTGATTCGTTGGCTGATTTTGGAACTAAAGTAATTGGGGTAAGAGAAGCTTCTAGGGTTGAAGGTGAAGAAAGAAAAAGAATTTATATTGAGATTGCTTGGTTTAGACTAGCAACTTCCCTATTAGCTGGTCTTTTTGGTTTAGGATTGATTTTATTTTGGTCGGGATTTAGAGAAGTAAGGATGGAAGCTTTGGTGGCTTTGTTGATGATTGGATTTACAGCAACAGCCGGAAGTTTGGAAATTATTTTTCAAACAGAAATGAAAATGGAAAAGAAAGTGTTGGTGGATATTTTATTTCCTTTGATTTTTTTAGCAACTCTAATCTGGTGGAATAATTCTATAAATTTAATGTGGGTTATGTCGGTATATTTATTGGCTAGAATAGTGAGTTTGGGTGTGGGAATTGGGGTAGTCAAAAAAATGTTGGGCAAATTAACTTTAAATATAAAAGATGTAAATTTTTGGAAAGGGTTTTTGAAAGAAAGTTGGCCAATGGGAATTTATATGATTTTGTTTTCGGGATATGATCGAGCAGTGGATTCGGCTTTAATAAAACAAATTATTGGAGTAGAACAATTGGCTTTTTATGCTTTAGCATACAAGATTTATGGCAATTTAATTCAACCGGCTTATTTTTTGGTAAACAGTATTTTTCCATTGATGTCGGACAATAAGACAAATAAAAAATCTTTGTTTTGGAGATCATCTGGTTTAATGTTGGCAGGTATTTTATTAGTGTTTCCTTTAATTTTTATATTGGCGCCATGGATAATTAATGTGTTGGCTGGAGTTAATTTTGGGCCCTCGGTGGAAATTTTAAGAATATTATTGGTTGCTATGATATTTGCTTATATTTCTCACTTGGTGGGCTTTACAGTGATTGCTAGAGGTGGGCAAAAACAAATTCTAACTATTGGAATAATCTCCTTGGTAATTAATGTGGTGGGTAATTTAATCACCATCCCCTCTTTTGGAATTGTGGGAGCGGCTTGGACAACTGTAGCGACTGAAGCGGTGGCCAGTGTTTTGATGATAATAGCTTTGATTAGAAGATAAACTTTTTAAAAATCCTCGTTACGAATTCTTTCACTGGAAAATGAATGTGATTGCCCACGTTCAAATACGTTACAGAATTGTAACTTCAGATTTTTTGACGGCAAAATTATTAGTTATTTGATATATTCCCCTCTTTGGCATCAGAACTTTTTTTGATATATTTTTACGGCCGTTGGAAGCAAGTCCGAACATTTTTTGTTAATTAGTAAAATAGTTTTTAGCTTTGTAGTTTAAATTTTATTGCTTTAGAATCAGAACAATTTTTATTAAAAACATATATTACTGTTATGACGTTTTTTCACGTTTCAACTACACTCTTTGATAGAGTTAGTACTATCTTTTGTCAAAATAACCGTATAATAACCGAATTAATACCGCAAAGATTTAGTTATTAGCTAATAGTTAGTAGTAAGTAGTAAAACAAGTTAAAATATTGATATGGATCAAGGGTTACCTACAGCATTAATAATTGGAATAGAAAATTTTGTGGCTATAAAATTAGCCCAAGAATTGATCAATAAAGATATAAAGGTAACAGGAGTAGGGGATTTTGTGACTGAATTGGGTTTAGAAAATAACTTTAATTGGATAGCAGATATTGATGATGTTGAGGGAAATTTTGATTATATTTTTGACTTTTTGGGGGATTTAAAAATATATAAAAACGAAAAAATAACTGCTGAAAAAATTAGTTTAATTACAATTGACAATAATGAACTATCAAATAAATTAAAAAAAGAATTAGTAGGAATGCAATTAAACTGGAGAATAGTTGAATCGTTTGGGGTTTATGGAGTGGGTATGAATAGAAATACTTTTTTGGCGGAAATATTGGAGACAGCAGTAAAAAATAAGAATTTAGAAGTACCATTACCAGAGCAAAAAATACAATTATTGGAAGTGTCTGATTTGGTAGAGGCAATATTAAGGGCTAGTTTTTTGTCAAATACTGAAAAAAACTTTTTTTTAATTTTAGGGAAAACAATTACACCTGAAAATTTGGCTAGGGTTTTGATTGATAAAGCCAAAATGACAAAAATGAAGGTATTTCAAAGGGAAATGAATATCTTTAATGATGAAGATAATAAAAGTGAAGATTCAGAAAAAAAATTGAGATGGTCACCGAAAGTTGATTTTGAGAAAGGAATTGAAGAAACATTACAATATTTTTTTTCAGTAATAGATGAAGAAAATAGAAATCAAGCAAAAAAAATAAAGAATAAACCAATATTAGAAAGTAAAAAAATAACAGAAGAACCAGAAACTAAATTAATAGTAGAAAAAGAAATAGTTGAAGAAGAGAAAAATGAAGAAAAAAAAGAAGAGTTAAGTTCGGTAAAAATTTTTGAAGAAAATGAAGTATTAGCTGATGAAATAATAGAAGAAGAAATTGAAGATGGAGATGATTATTGGGATATTCCCAAAATTGAAAGTACTAAAAAAATGGTGATTGATGAAGATATTAAAAAAGTAGAAGCTTCCACTTCAATTAGTATTAACCAGACTAAAAATAAAAAAAGAATAGGTTTTTGGTTATTCTTATTAGGTATAAGTTTATTTTTGTTTTTGATGATTCCAATCGATTGGGGGGTGAAAACTTATTTGATAGCTAAAGATATTAAAAACGTACCTGAACTGATCAAAACAAAAAAATATGCCAAAGCAAGTGAAATGGTAAGAAGTGATTTAGTTAAATTGACAGAAATGGATAATAAAATAAATGATTGGGGTTTGAATGGATTAGATTGGTTTAGAAATTATCAAAATACTTTAAAGGTAGCGATTAATATTCTAGAAATTGAAAAAGAATCGATAGATTTAGTCAAAACATCGAATTTAGTTATGGGGGCTATTTTTGAAAATAATAAAATTGATTGGAATACTACTTTGGTAATAATGAAAAAACAATTAGAGGTGTTAGAAGATAATTTAGGTTTATTAGAGTTAAGATTAACAGGAGACATGAGTTGGTTGCCAAGTAAATGGAGAATGGAAGCCCAAAGACAAATAACTGTTTTATCTGATGTAAAAAAGAAAATTGGACATGGGTTGGAAATTATAAATGTTTTACCAAACTTTTTAGGAGTAGGATCGGGGGAAAAGAAATATTTAATATTATTTCAAAACGAATCAGAATTGAGAGCTACTGGTGGATTTATTGGAAGCTATGGTTTGTTAACTTTTAATGATGGGGAATTGAAATCTTTGGAGGTAAAAGATATTTATGAAGCTGATGGGCAATTGCCAGGACACGTGGAACCCCCAATAGAAATAAAAAATCATTTAGGTGAGGCTAATTGGTATATGAGAGATGCTAATTGGAAAGCAGATTTTACTCAAACAGCGACAGATATTCAGTGGTTTTTTAATAAAGAAACTAACAGTAAAGTTGATGGGGTAATTGGAATTGATTTAGCAGTAGCAAAAGCAATTTTAGAAGTAACAGGTGAAATTTATGTGCCTGATTTTAGTGAAAAAATTACCAAAGATAATTTGTATGAGCAAGCAGAGTTTTATGCTGAAAAAAAGTTTTTCCCTGGTTCAAACCAAAAAGCAAGTTTCTTGGGAGGATTGGGAAAACAAATGTTTGAAACAATAAAAAACTTAAATATTACTAAGAAAGCAGAATTGATAAGTAAAACTATGGATTTGTTGGAAAGTAATGAACTTCAATTAGCAATTAATGATACAAAAATTGACAGCAAAATGAGTGAATTAGGTTGGAATGGAGAAATTTATAAGGGTAGTTGTGGAACAGAAAATTGTGTAATGGATTATTTATACTTAGTGGAATCTAATTTGGGAGTAAATAAAGCCAATTATTTTTTACGTAGGAATATGGAACAATCTATTGATATTACCAACGGATCGTTGTCTAGATTAGTTAAAGTAACTTATGAAAATACAGCTAAAAATACTAATTGGCCAGGAGGAGATTACAAAAACTATGTTAGGGTTTATTTACCAAAGGATGTAAATGTTTCTCAGATAGTGGTGATGGATGGAATAGATACCACAATTAGAAAAGTTTACAAAAATAGTGAATTGAGAATAAGAGAAATTGATGAAAAAAAAGAAATTGGGTTTTTAATGACGGTGCCGGTATTTAAAAGGAGGATTGTAGAAATTAGATATTCAAGTATTTTGGATTTATCAGGTAAAAGTAAATTTTCATATATTAACTATATTCAAAGGCAACCAGGAAGTGGGGAAACTGGATTGGTAAATTTAGTTTCTTTTCCTGAAGGTTGGCAACCGACTCAAGT
>CAZLAG010000008.1:0-18596 GCA_964557475.1 uncultured Gammaproteobacteria bacterium | reverse complement strand
AAGAATATCGTCTTAATATTATTGATACTCCAGGACACGTCGATTTTACTGCTGAAGTAGAACGTTCTCTTCGTGTTTTAGACGGTGCCATCATGATTTTTGACGGTAATGCTGGTGTTCAAGCTCAATCAGAAACTGTTTGGCGTCAAGCTGACAAATACGGTGTTCCTCGAATTGCTTTTGTTAACAAAATGGATAAAATCGGTGCCTCTTTTCAAGGTACTTTAGATAGTATCAACGAAAAACTTCGTGCTCCAATCTGTCCTGTGGTTATTCCTGTCGGCGAAGAACATGATTTTATGGGTGTAGTTGATCTTATGAATATGGAAATGGTCGTCTATGATAAAGACGAAGAAGGTATGGAGTTTACCAGAAAGCCAGTTACCGATGAATTCAAAGATAAAGCTCTTAAAGCTCGCGCTGAAATGGTTGAAAAAATTGCTGGTGAAGATGAGGCTTTAATGGAAAAATTCCTTAACGATGAAGAAATTTCAGTTCCAGAATTAAAAGCTGTTTTGCGTAAAGCTACTATTGAAAGAAAATTATTCCCAGTTTACTGTGGCGCTGCTTGGAGAAATAAAGGTATCCATCCAATTCTAGATGGTATCGTTGATTATCTCCCTTCACCTTTAGATTTACCTCCAATCGAAGGTTATGATCCGGAGACTAATGATGTAATTACTCGAAAGCCACTTCGCGAAGAACCACTTTCTGCTCTTCTTTTCAAAGTTCAATCCGATCCACATGTTGGTACTCTTTCTTATGTTCGTGTTTATTCAGGAACTCTTAAAGCTGGTACTGAGGTTTACAATACTACTAAAAAGAAAAGCGAAAGAATTGGTCGTTTATTGTTAATGCATGCTGACAAAAGAGAGGGTCTTGAGGAAGGTTTTGCTGGAGAAATCGTTGCCTGTATTGGTTTAAAAGAATCCACTACTGGTGATACTCTTTGTGACGCCAATCATGTTATTTCTCTTTCTCCAATTCAATTTGCCGAACCAGTCATTTCTTTATCAATCGAACCATTAACTGGTGATGATCAAGAAAAAATGGGAGCCGCTTTAAATAGATTAGCTGTTGAAGATCCTACTTTCAGAGTTAGTTACAACCAAGAAACTGGCCAAACTACTATTGCTGGTATGGGTGAACTTTATCTTGAAATTATCGTTGATCGTTTAAAACGCGAATTTGGTGTCGGTGTAAAAACTGGTGCTCCACAAGTTGCTTATCGAGAAACTATTTCTCAAAATGCCGATGGTGAGGGTAAATATATTCATCAATCTGGTGGTCATGGTCAATACGGTCATTGTAAAATCAAAATTGAACCTAAAAATAGGGGAGAAGGTTATGAATTTGTCAACGCTGTCAAAGGCGGTGCCATTCCAGCCAACTTTATTCCTGCTATCGAAAAAGGAGTTAAAGAGACTCTTCAAAAAGGTATCATTGCTGGCTATCCATGTACTGACTTAAAAGTTACCGTTTACGATGGTACTTATCACGAAGTCGATTCTTCTGAAATGGCTTTCAAATTAGCTGGTAATTACGCTATTAAAGATGCTTTTGCTGCCGCCAAACCTTTAATTCTCGAACCTATCATGAAATTTGAAGTTGCTACTCCATCTGAATTCTTAGGATCAGTTATTGGAGATTTATCTTCTCGTCGTGGTCAAATAAACGGTACTGAAGATAGTCATGGTTTTACTACTATTCATGCTTTCATTCCTTTGGAAGCTGTTCAAGGTTACGCTACTGTTATTAGATCCCTTACTCAAGGTCGTGGATCTTTCTATATGGAACCAAGCCATTACGATCCAGTTCCTCGTGATATTCAAGAAAAATTGACTATCAAGACCAATTCGGATAAATAATTTTTTATTTGTAATCAAAATACCCTCTTAACCGAGGGTATTTTTTTTATTCAACTAAATTGTGGCATAATATCTGTATTAATGAGTCGTGAATATGAAATATTTGAAATAGAGAATAAGCCTGGGTCTAGTTTTATTCAAAGTCCACAAGGCACCTTTTTTCGTGATTTTGATCAAAGTATAGCAAGTAGAGATTCTCAATTGCTATAGATGATGGTATCCCTATTGACCAAATCGATATTTCAGACTTAATGGGTAGGTTAGGTAAAATTGTTTGTTCCGGAACTTATTCTTATCGAGTTAAAACTGTTGAAGGTAATACAACACGAATCGCTTTATCAAAAGAAACTAAAAAAGAGTCAGTCTCTGATTTGGATTTAAGATTTAAGAAAGATTGATTTTTTCACCCAAATTTGACCTACATTTTTTGTAAAAAAACAGGTATAATCCCTCTACCGCATTTGAATGCGGATTTACTTTATCTTAAATATTGCAAAGCTACAAACTAGCTGATACAATTCAAAAGCGTTTTGCTCTAGAATATTATTAATTAGAAATTTTGTCTTAACAAAGACTATATATAAAAAAATAAAAGGAGAAAAATATGGCAGATACTTATCAAAGAACTAAGCCACACGTTAACGTTGGAACCATTGGTCACGTTGATCATGGTAAAACCACTTTAACCGCAGCTATTTCAAAAGTTCAAGGAAGTGCCAAATCCTATGCTGATATTGCTAAGGGTGGTACTGTTCGTGATGCTTCTAAAATCGTTACTATTGCTATTTCCCATATTGAATACGAAACAGCCAATAGACATTATGCTCACATCGATTGTCCAGGACACGCTGATTACGTCAAAAACATGATCACCGGTGCTGCTCAAATGGATGGTGCTATTTTAGTCGTTTCTGCACCAGATGGTCCAATGCCACAAACTCGTGAACACGTTTTGTTAGCTAAACAAGTCAACGTTCCAAAATTAGTCGTATTTTTAAATAAATGTGATTTAGTTGAAGATCCAGAATTCTTAGACTTAGTCGAAATGGAAGTTCGTGATTTGTTAACCAAATACGGCTTCCCAGGTGACGAAACTCCAATCATCAGAGGTTCTGCTCTCAAAGCTCTCAATGGTGATCCAGAAGGTGTTGAATCTATCAAAAAATTGATGGAAGCTCTTGACACTTATATTCCTGAACCTGTTCGTGAATTAGACAAACCATTCTTAATGCCAGTTGAAGACGTTTTCTCTATCAAAGGTCGAGGAACTGTAGCTACTGGTCGTATTGAAAAAGGTGTCGTTAAAGTTAACGATGAAATTGAAATCGTTGGTCTTCGAGACACTCGAAAAGCTGTTGTTACTGGAGTCGAAATGTTTCACAAAATGCTTGATCAAGGTCAAGCTGGTGATAACGTCGGTTTATTACTCCGCGGTGTTGAAAAAGATGATATTGAACGAGGTCAAGTTTTAGCTAAACCAGGTTCAATTACTCCTCACACTGAATTTAAAGCTGAAGTTTTGTTACTTAAAAAAGAAGAAGGTGGTCGTCACACCCCAATCTTCTCTGGTTATCGTCCACAAGTTTTCATTCGTACTACTGATGTTACTGGTGATATCACCTTAGCTGAAGGTACTGAAATGATTATGCCAGGCGACAATGCCAACGTTACTGTTAAATTGATTAAACCGGTTGCTATGCAAGCTGGTCAACGCTTCGCTATTCGTGAAGGTGGTTTGACAGTTGGTGCCGGTGCAATCACCGAAATCATTAAATAAAATTATGTCCAAAGGTAACCGCATCCGTATCAAATTGAAATCATTCGATCATCGAGTAATCGATGAAGCAGCTATCAAAATTGTTGAGGCTGCGGTTACCGCTGGTGCTAAAGTTGAAGGTCCAATACCCTTACCAACTGAAAAAAAAACCATTACTGTTTTAACTAGTCCTCATACCGACAAGAATGCTCGTGAGCATTTTGAAATTCTTACTCACAAGAGATTGGTCGATATTTCGAATACTAGTCTTCGTACTGTTGATAGTCTTCAACACTTGGATTTACCTTCCGGAGTAGAAGTCGAAGTAAAGATGTAAAACTATGATCTCAGGATTTATCGCTAAAAAAGGGTCAATGACCAGCATATTTTCAGAAGACGGCAAAAGAATTGCTGTTACTCGATGTATTGCTAAGCCTCTTATTGTTACCCAAATCAAAACCAAAGAAAAAGACGGTTATGATGCTATTCAATTAGCCTCAGGTACCAAAAAAACTTTAGATCAAGCAGTTTCTAAAAAACTTTCCAAACTTAAACTTGATATTAAACCTTTACACTTTAAAGAATTCAAATTAACTACCGATCAAATTCCAGAAGTTGGTTCATCCGTTTCTGTAGATTCTGTTTTTACAAAAGATGATCAAGTTGATGTTACTGGCATTTCCAAAGGTCATGGCTTTGCTGGTGTCATCAAAAGACATGGTTTCAAAAAACAACCTCTTTTAGGTGCTTCTAATTATGTCCGTCATCCAGGTTCTATTGGTGCTCAAACTCCAGGAAAAGTTGTTAAAGGTAAAAAAATGCCAGGACATTTTGGAGTCGAAACTACTACTGTTTCTGGTTTAAAAGTATTTTCAGTCAATCCTGAAACTAATGAAATTTTAATTAAAGGTTCAATTCCTGGTGCAATCAATTCTTGGTTGATCATTAGCAAAATTTAATTATGAAAGCTCAAATTTACAATATTAAAGCTGAAAAAGTTGGTGAAAGCATTTTACCAAAAGAAATTTTTGATCAAAAGATTTCCGAAAGTTTAATCAATCAAGCTATTCGAGTTTATTTAATGAATCAAAGGTCTTCTTATGCCAAGACAAAAACTCGATCAGACGTTAGCGCTACTCGTAAAAAAGTTTGGCGTCAAAAAGGTACTGGTAATGCTCGTCATGGTAATCGTACCGCTCCTATATTCGTTGGAGGCGGTGTTGCTTTGGGTCCAGATGGTCAACAAAACTATTCTTTAAAATTAAATAAAAAGATGCGTCGACTAGCTATTAAAAGTATCTTAACTAAATTTGCCAAAGAAAATAGAATTATTATCATTGATAAATTCAAAGATTTAACTCCAAAAACCAAAGAGGGAATCAAACTTATTACTGGACTTAAGGCAGATAATAAAGTATTATCAGAAAGCCAAAAGATCGGTGTTATTACTACTAAAGGTTTAACCAATGTTAAACGAGCCTTTAGTAATTTATCAAAAATCACTCTTTTGACTACTAAATCACTAAATGTTTATAACTTATCAAATCAAAACTTTTTGGTTTTAAGTCAAAAATCTATCAAAAATTTAAAATAATATGATTAGCAGCATTATCAATTTAAAACCAATCATTACCGAGAAATCTATTGGTGCTCAAGAAATTTCTAGTAAATATAGTTTTTGGGTTGATTGCAGTGTTAACAAAAATCAAATTCAAGCAGCTTTCATGGAAGTTTTTGGTGTCAAACCAATTTCCATTAATACTGTTATTACTAAAGGTAAATTAAAAACTAATTGGAAAAATCGAAAACCAATTCAAAAATCCAATAAAAAGAAAGCCATTATTACCCTTCCAAAAGGTACTAAACTTGAGCTTTTAAAAATAAATACTAAATAAATATGGCAATCAAATCTTTACTTACTATCAAAAGAAAAACCAGTGGACGTGATTCACAAGGTCATGTTTCTACTCGTCATCGAGGTGGCGAAGAAAAACGTTTTTTACGCCAAATTGATTGGCAAAGAACTCAACACGATATTCCTGCAAAAGTTATTGCTATTGAATACGATCCTGGTCGTACTGCCGATATCGCTCTTCTTTCTTACGAAAATGGTTCAAAAAGCTATATTTTAGCTACTACCAAGCTTAAAGTTGGTGATATTGTTGTTTCTGGTGAAAATGTTGCTATTAAAGAGGGAAATTGTTTACCTATCAAAAATATTCCAATTGGTCTTCCAATTCATTGTCTTCGATTTCAAACCACCAAAGGTGCTCAATTAGTCAAAAGTGCTGGTTCTGCAGCTTATATTCAAAGTATTGATGGAGACAAAGCTATTATCAAACTTCCATCTGGTGAAATTCGTATATTTAATGCTAATACTTACGCTACAATAGGACAAATTTGTAATTCCGATCATTCAAATCAAAAATTAACCAAAGCTGGTCAATCTCGTCATCGAGGTATTAGGCCAACTGTTAGAGGTATAGCTCAAAATCCTCATTCACATCCACATGGAGGTGGTGAAGGTCGAAGCTCTATTGGTATGCATCCAAAAACCAAATGGGGTAAACCAGCCTTTAAACGCACTCGTAAACTCAAAAAAGCTTCCAATAAATTAATTGTTCAAAGAAGAAAGAAATAAGTTTATGTCTAGAAGTTCTAAAAAAGGACCATACGTTGACGCTAAACTCTTGGAAAAAATTTCCAAAGGAGTTCAACTCATCAAAACTTATGCTCGAAACAGTCAAATTTCTCCAGAATTCGTTGGCAAAAATTTTGAAGTCCACAATGGTAAAAAATTTATCAACGTCTATGTTACTGAAGATATGGTTGGTCATCGTTTAGGAGAATTTTCTCCGACTCGTACCTTCAAAGGTCACGGTCGTGTTGTTAAAAGAGTTATTGAAAAAACCTAAAATTTTATGGCTAAAGTTATCAAAAAAACTACAATTAAAACTAAAACTCCGGTAAAGGTTGTAAAAAAACCAGTCGAAGTAAAGGCAGTTGAAACCAAAAAACCAGTTGAAAAAACTGTTATTACAACCAAAACTGCTCAATATGTCAATAAAAACGTTATGATTTCTCCTAGAAAATTGCGTCTTTTAGTTGATCGAATCAGACCACTTTCTCCCACCACAGCTTTATTAAATCTAAAATTTGTTAACACCAAGGCTGCTAGAATTTTAGTCCAAGCTCTTAAAAATGTTATTGCTGATGCAAAAAACAATTTTAACCTAGATGCAGATTCATTAAAATTTGATACAATCAAAGCCGATGAAGCCAGCAAGATTAAACGTATGGATAAATCTCATGGTTCTCATTTTGCTCGTGGTCTTATTCAAAAAAGACACAGCCATTTGTTAATTAAAGTTAAAGGAGTTCAAAAATAATATGGGTCAAAAAGTAAATCCAATCGGTTTTAGACTCGAAACTGTCAAGAACAGTCCAGAATGGCAATCTAGCTGGTTTGCTAACACTAGAAAATATGCAATTTATCTTTTAGAGGATAAAAAAATTCGTGATTTTCTTCAAAGCAAATTTTCTTCAGCTGGTATTGTTGGTATTCGTATCGAAAGATCAGCCAAAAAAATCAAAGTTACCTTAATTGTTTCTCGCCCAGGTTTAGTCATTGGTCGTGGTGGTAAAGAACTTGAAACTATAAAAAAACAAATTCAAAAAATTTCTAACCCAATTCGTGGTAAACAAAATATTGAAATTCAAGTAGAAGAATTTAAAAATTCTGATCTTTCGGCTAAATTAGTTGCTGAAAAAATTGCTTATCAACTTACCAAAAGAATGCCTTATCGACGTGTTGTTTTGTCTTCTATTGAAAAATGTATGTCAGCTGGTTGTAAAGGTGTCAAGGTTGTTTTATCAGGACGTATTAATGGAGCAGAAATCGGTCGTCGAGAAAAATTTTCAGAAGGTAAAATTCCTCTTTCTACTCTTCGTTCAAAAATCGATTATTTCGAATGTCCATCGTTAACTCGATCAGGATATATCGGTGTTAAAGTTTATCTTTGCTTAATCTAATTATGTTACAACCAGGAAGAACCAAATATAGAAAACAATTTCGCGGTAAAATGCGAGGTAATTCAAAAGGTAATTTAGTTGCCTTTGGTGACTATGGTCTTAAAGCCATGGAATGTAGTTGGTTAACCTCAAACCAAATTGAGTCAGCTCGAAAAGCTATATCACATCACACCAAAAGAAATGGTCGTATGTGGATTAGAATCTTCCCTGATAAACCTTTTACTGAAAAGGGTACTGGTACTATGGGTGCCGGCAAAGGTGATGTCAAAGGATATGTTGCTGTTGTTAAACCTGGTAGAGTGATTTTTGAAGTTTCCGGTATTGCTGAAGTTGATGCTAGACAAGCTCTTAAATTAGCAGCTGCTAAGTTACCAGTTGTATGTAAATTTGTTACTAAAAAATAAACCTAGATTTTATGAAAAAAACTGATAAAATTGCCTACAGACAAAAGACTAGCCAAGAGCTTATCAAAAATTTAGCTGATTTGCGTAAAAGTTTAGTTGAAGCACGAGCTAAATATACTACTGGCAATCAAAAAGATACTTCTGTCTTTAAAAAAATTAAATATGAGATTTCTTTAATCTCAACTATTTTAGCTAATAAATCTAATGAAAAATAAAATTGTTAATAAAAACGGTAAAACCTTTATAGGTAAAGTTGTCGGCGACAAAATGGCTAATACTATTGTTGTCTTCATGGACTATACTCAACGACATCCTATCTATAAAAAAATTATTACCAAACACAAAAAAATCTATGCTGACAACAATTTATCAGCTAAAATAGATGACATTGTTAAAGTTAGAGAGACTCGTCCTCTAAGTAAACAAAAAAGATTTACTACTGTTGAAATTATTAAGAAAATTAAATAAAAAACTATGTCTGTTCAATTAAGAAGTATTATTAAACCAGCTGACAACTGCGGAGCTAAATTGGTTCAAGTTGTTCATGTCTACAAAGGTTTCTTTCATAAAAAAGGATCTATTGGGGATGTTGTTTTAGCTGTCGTCAAACAAGCTATTCCAAATGGTTTAGTCAAGAAAAAAGAAAAAGTTAAAATGGTCATTGTTCGTACTAAAAAAGAATTTGGTCGAGAAGATGGTTCATATATCAGATTTAGTGATAACGCTGGTGTAATTATCGATTCTCAAAATAATCCTCGTGGTACTCGTATTTTTGGACCAATTGCTCGTGAAATTAAAGATTTAGGCTTCAATAAAATTGCCTCTATGGCCCAGGAGGTTTATTAATATGAAAATTTTAAAAGGTGACAAAGTAAAAGTTTTAATCGGAAAAGATAAAGGCCGTGAAGGTGTTGTCTTAAAGAGCTTTCCAAAAAAGAATAATCTTATTGTTAAAGATATTAATATGTTCAAAAAACATGTTAAACCAACTCAAAATAGAGCTGGAGGCATTGTTGAAAAAGAACGTGCTATTTTAATTTCAAAAGTCGCCTTAATCTGTCCAGAATGTAAAAAAACTACTCGTGTAGGTTATAAAATCGACAAATCCGGTGATAAATATCGTATTTGTAAAAAATGTCAGGCCGTCATCAATAATAGTCCTGCTAAAAAATAATTATGTTAAAAAAAGATATTGAAGCAAAATTAAGAGAAACCCTAGTCGCTAATCTAGGAAAAAAGAGAAATGTTTTCTCTTTACCAAGATTATCTGCGGTTGTGGTAAATTATCGTGTTGCTGAAGCTCGTGAGAGTCAGGAATCATTAGCTAGTGCTACTGAAGAAATTTCTGCTATTACTGGTCAAAAACCAAAACTTTGTAAAGCCAAAAAAGCTGTTGCAGCTTTTAAAATTCGTCAAAATGATCCTTTAGCTCTCAAAGTAACTCTTCGAGGTCAAAGAATGTACGATTTTGTTGAGAAGCTATTTAATGTTATTTTGCCTCGTCTTCGTGATTTTAAAGGTATGCCTTTAAATGCTTTTGATGATGCTGGTAATTATAATTTAACTATTAAAGACCAAACTCTTTTTCCAGAAATTAATTTAGATAAAGCTAACAAGATTCGTTCTGTTCAAATTACTATCAAAATTAATACCTCTTCAAAAGAAGATTCAAAAATGTTATTATCAGCCTTAGGTTTTCCATTTGAAAAAACTAATAACTAAATATGGCTACAACAGCAAAAATAGTTCGAGAACAAAAAAAATTAAAATATAGCGTACGACATCATAATCGTTGCGCTATTTGTGGTAGACCTCATGGTTTTATTCGTTTATTCGGTATCTGCCGACTTTGCTTTAGGAAACTTGCCCATCAAGGTATGCTTCCAGGAGTTAAAAAATCTAGTTGGTAATCAAATTATGTTACAATCAACCTCAATCGACTTTTTAATCAGAATCAAAAATGCTTACAAAGCTGGTAAAAAACAAATAACAGCACCAGCTTCTAATTTTTGTATTGATATGGCTAAACTTTTAAAGAAGTTTGGATTTATCGAAGATTTATCAATTACCGAAGGTAATAAAAGGGAAATTACTCTTAAACTTTCTTACGATGGTTTTCAACCAAAAGTTAATGATGTTAGGATATTTTCTAAACCAGGTAGAAGAATTTACGAAAAAGTTTCTTCCCTTCCTTGGGGAAAAACTCCAAGTTCTCTTATAATTGTTTCCACTTCTAGTGGTGTTATGTCTCAAAAAGAAGCTAAAGTTAAAGGTTTAGGTGGCGAGATAATCGCTGAAATTTACTAATATGTCTCGTATCGGCCGAATGCCAATAACTATACCAACCGGAGTTACTGTTGCTGTTGACTCTAATTTAGTCAATGTCTCTGGTCCAAAAGGATCCATCAGTATAAAAGTTCCTTTTAAAATTACAGTTGAAGTTAAAGATAATGTTGTTTATGTAACTCGTCTTTCAGAAGACAAAAAAATAAAAGCTTGTCATGGAGCTACTAGAGCACATATTAATAATGCTGTTTTAGGAGTTCAAACACTTTGGAAAAAAGAAATGGAAATTAAAGGAACTGGTTATAAAGCTAGTGTCAACGGAAATAAACTAAAATTATTAGTTGGCTTTATTCATCCAGTAGAAATGGTTGCTCCTGAAGGAATCTTTTTCGAAGTTCCAGAGGAAAGTAAAATTATTATCACTGGAGTTAATAAAACAGTTGTTGGTCAAGTTGCCAGCAATATCAGAAAAGTTAGACCACCAGAACCATACAAAGGTAAGGGTGTTCGATATGCTGATGAATTTATTAAATTAAAAGCAGGTAAAAAAGCTAAAGCTTAAAGAATTTATGATAACTATTAATCAAAAAGAACGTCGTCTAAAAAGAGTTCGAAATAAAATTAAACAAAATCTAGGTATTCCTCGATTAACTGTTTTTCGCAGTAATCAACACATTTGGGCTCAAGTAATTGATGATAAACATGGAAAAACTATAGTTGGTGCTTCAACCAAATCTTTAAAAGAGGCTAAGGGTACTAAATCAGAAAAAGCCACTTTAGTTGGTCAAGAAATTGCTAAATTAGCTTTAGAGAAAAAAATTATTAATGTCAGATTTGATCGTGGTCTTTATCGCTATCATGGCCGAGTTAAGGCTTTAGCTGATGGTGCTCGATCAGGAGGATTAAAATTCTAATATGGCTTACAACAATCAAAATAATAATAGAAAAAATGAAAGATTTGAAAAACCAGTCAGTGAATTTACTGATAAAGTAGTTCAAATCAAACGCGTTTCCAAAAAAACCAAAGGTGGAAATCAAATTCATTTCACTGCCTTAGTAGTTTCTGGTGATAAAAAATCTCGAGTAGGTGTTGGTTTAGGTAAAGCTAAATCAGTTGCTGATGCTATTCAAAAAGGTATTAAAAAAGCTCAAAAATCTCTTATTGAAATACCAATTGTTGATGGAACTATTACTGGTTCAATTCAATTAAAATTCAAAGGTGCTATAGTTTTGCTTCGAGCTGGAAAAGCGGGATCAGGTCTTATAGCTGGTGGTCCAGTTAGAGCTGTAGTTGAACTCGCTGGTATCAAAGATATCGTTTCAAAAATTATTGGTTCTAAAAATAAATCAATTAATGTTTGGGCTACTTTAAAAGCTCTTTCAATGCTTAAAAAATAATTATGGAAACTTTATCTAAATTAATTAAAACAACTCAAAAACCAGCTCGTCGTTGTGGTCGAGGTATTGGTTCTGGATTAGGCGGTCACACTAGTGGTCGAGGTGCAAAAGGTGATAAAGCTAGAGGTAAAAGTAAATTAACATTTGCTGGTACAAAAATTAAAAAATCTTGGATTAAACGTCTTCCATTTTTGAGAGGTAAAAATCGTCTTCAAAATACCAAAGACATGGTTATATTTAATCTTGCTCAACTCGAAAAATGGTTTAAAGCCAACGATTTAGTTGATACTAACACTCTTACAAAAAAATCAAAAATTTCTCTTAAAAGATTAAATGCTACTGTCAAAATTCTTTCTTTTGGAGAATTAACAAAAGCATTAAATCTTAAAGGCGTTTCGGTTTCAGAATCTGCTAAGAAAAAAATTATTGCTGCTGGTGGTAAGATAGATTAATGAATCGACTAACCCAAACACTTTCTCTATATATTGATGGTCTAAAAACCCCTCTTTTTAGAAAGAAATTGTTTTTCACTATAGGTATTTTAATTATCTTTCGTCTTATTGTTCATATTCCTGTTCCTGGAGTTAATCTCGCCTTATTAAAACAGTTTTTTGCTCAAAACCAGCTTTTATCTTTATTAGATATATTTTCTGGTGGTACTTTAGCTAATTTTTCAATTGCTGCTTTAGGTCTAAATCCATATATCAATGCCTCAGTAATGATGCAACTTTTAGCTTTAATTGTGCCTCAAATCGAAGAACTTCAAAAAGAAGGAGAATATGGCCGAGCCAAAATAAATCAATACACTCGGATAGCCACTATTCCTTTTGCTATTATTAATGGTTTTGGTATGTACGCTCTTCTAAAATCTCAAAATATTATTACTTCTGTTTCACCTCTAACAATCGTAGCCATGATTAGTAGTATGTTAGCCGGTACCATGATCATGATATTTTTTGGTGAATTAATTAATTTGTATGGCGTTGGAAATGGAATTTCTATGTTAATTTTTGCCGGTATTATTTCTCGTCTTCCAGTATCTTTTATTCAAACTTTAAGCGTTACTGATTTTTCTGACTCACAATCTGGATTAAATATGATAATTTTTATTATTATGGCTTTAGTACTTATTGCGGCCATTGTTTTTGTTGAAGAAGCGGTTTTAAGAATTCCAGTAAATTATGCCAAAAGGGGACAATCAACTTATTTACCAATTAAAGTAAATACAGCTGGTGTTATGCCTATTATTTTTGCTGTTTCACTAGCCACTATTCCTTCTCTTTTGGGTCAATTCTTAGGTAAAGTACCAAATCAATTTATCGCCAACTTCTTTACTTCGTTTGCTCATTTTTTTAGAACCGATGGCTATTTTTATATTTTCTTCTACTTTTTCTTAGTTTTAGGATTCACTTATTTTTATACTTCAGTCGTTTTCAAACCAAAAGATATTGCTGATGAATTACGTAAATCTGGTGGTTTTATTCCTGGTATTAGACCTGGAATTTCCACTGAAAAGAGACTAAAATTTTTAATCAATCGAGTTATTTTTATTGGTGCTCTATTTTTAGGTGTTATTGCTGTTACTCCTTCTATTGTCCAAAAAATCACTCATGTTACTACCTTAACTATAGGTGGTACTAGTGTTCTTATCGTAGTTTCTGTTATTCTAGAGTTAACTAGAAAATTAGAAAATGTAGTGCAAATGCACAATTACGATAAATTAACTTATTAATTATTTATTAAAAATTAACTAAAAAATTAAATTTATGTCATTAAATTTATTTATCATTGGTCCATCAGGTTGTGGTAAATCCACTCAAGCAAAACTTATTGCCGCAAAATATAATTTAACTCATCTTTCCATGGGTCAGCTTCTTCGTGACGAAATTGCTGCCGCTTCAGAACTTGGTCTTAAAGCCAAATCGATTGTTGATTCTGGTAATTTAGTTCCAGACGAAATTGCTTTTGCCATTTTAACCAGCAATTTAGAAAAGATAAATAATCAAGATTTTATTATTGATGGTTTTCCTCGTATCTTAACTCAAGGTCAATTTATTGAAAAATATTTGGCTGATAAAAATCAACCGCTTGATTTAATTATTCACCTTGATGTTACTTTCGAAGAGATCAATGCTCGTCGAGCTAAAATGGGTGCTGAATTTCAAGATAAAAATCGTACCGATGCTACTCCAGAGGCTATGGCTGCTCGTCAAAAGTTTTATGATGATAACAATGGCATCATCATGGATTATTTTCAAAACAAAAATTTACTCTTTAGAACCGATGGTAATCGACCTATCGAGCCAATTTTTGAAGATATTTGTCAAAAAGTTAATAGTTTAGGCCAAAATTAATAAATTAATGAAAGAACCAACTGTCAAAGGTCAGGTCACTGAAATTTTACCAAACTCTCTCTACCGAGTTACTTTAGAAGATGGTACACTAATTATTGCCCATCTTGCTGGTAAACTCAGAATGAATCATATTAGAGTTATGGCTGGAGATGGTGTTTCTTTGGTTCTTAGTCCAGACAAACAAAAAGGTCGAATTGTCTATCGACTCTAATTTAAATTTACTCTTTGATATTGTTTCAAAATTAGGTTACAATATCCAAGTTCATTCCTTATGAAAGTAAAATCAAGCATTAAACGTCGTTGTCGAAATTGCAAGGTGGTTATCCGCCGAGGTGTTCGACGTATTATTTGTTCTACAAAAAGACATACCCAAAAACAGGGTTAAATTTATATGAGAATTATTGGTATTGAAATACCCGACAATGAACGTATAGAGGTTGGATTAACCAGAATTTTTGGCATTGGTAAAACCAATGTTAAATCCCTCATTACTATGATAAAACTCGATCCTAATATTCGAGTTAAAGATCTTAGTCGTGATGATGTGGCTAATATCATGAAAGCTTTAGAAGAATTTAAAATCGAAGGTGACCTTAAAAAGGAAATCAGAGAAAATATCGATCGTCTTAAAGCTATTAAATCTTATCGTGGTATTCGTCATATTGTAAATTTACCAGCCCATGGTCAACGTACTAAAACTAACGCTCGTACTGTAAAAGGTAAGAAAAAGACTGTTGGATCGCTTACTAAAGAAGCTTGGGCAAAAATCGAAGCTCAACAAAAAGCAGCTTCAACAAATTCAAATAAATAATTTTTGTAAAATATATGGCAAATAATACTAATACTAAAAAAACTACTGTAACTAAGAAAAAAGTAATTAAAAATATTGCTGAAGCTCGAGTTTACGTTCAATCAAGTTTTAACAATACTATTGTCACTGTTACTGATTTAGTTGGTAAAACTATTGCTTGGTCAAGTGCTGGTCATTGTGGTTTTAAAGGTTCTCGAAAATCAACTCCATATGCCGCTACTACAGCAATTGAAAAAGCTCTTGATGGAGCCAAAGAACATGGTGTTAAAAAATTAGAAGTTTATTTAAAAGGTCCAGGTGTTGGTCGAGATGCTGCCTTGCGTTTCTTGAGGACAAAAAGGGATTTTGATGTCGAGAAAATTGCCGACATTACCCCAATTCCTCACAACGGGCCACGTCCTCCAAAACAAAGGAGAGCATAAAAATATATGTCAAGAATTACTTTAGATGCCAAATGTCGACTTTGTCGAGCAGCTGGTAATAAACTTTACTTAAAGGGTGCTCGATGCCTATCTTCAAAGTGTCCTATCGAAAGAAAAGGTGCAGTTAAACCTGGTATGCATGGTGTTAAATCAGCTAGTAAAATGACTGATTACGGTATTCAGCTCAAAGCCAAACAAAAAGCTAAAAGAGTATATGGTGTCCAAGAAACTCAATTTAAAAACCTTTATTTAAAAGCTAAAAAAATGAAAGGTTTAGTTGGTAACAACCTTATGACTTTAGTTGAGCAAAGACTTGATAATGTCATTTATTTGGCTGGTCTATCTCTTTCTCGTTCTTCAGCAAAACAGCTAATCAGTCATCGTCATATTTTGGTTAATGATCGTATATTAAATGTACCTTCGTACCAAGTTAAAGTTGGAGATGTTATATCTATTGAAAAAGACATCATTTCCAAAATTGCCGAATTACCAGCCATTGCTAATGAGTTTACGACTCCAAGCTGGCTCGACTTAAATAAATCAAAACTCACTGTCAAAATAATTTCTCTTCCAGTTTTGGAGGAAATGAAAAATGACATTGATGTCAATTTAATAATTGAATATTATTCAAGATAAAAAAGGAGATTTTCATGATCGAAACTAACAAGTTCAACATCAAAACGATCAAATCTACCAATAAGTACGGTAAATTTGAACTTAGTCCTTTAGTCGGTGGATTTGGCCACACTTTAGGCAACAGTTTACGCCGGGTTTTATTAATCACTATCCCAGGGTCTGCTATTACTCGTATTAAGGTTGACAAAGCTAACCATCTTTTTACCACCATTCCTGGTGTTAAAGAAGATTTGGTCGAAATTTCTCTCAATCTTAAAAAAATTAAATTTAGTTACAATAAAAACGAACCTATCGTTTTGAAATTAGATAAAAAAGGTCCAGGTATAGTTACCGCTGCCGACATTGTTGACAATGCTCTTTGTAAAGTTGCCAACCCAGATCAATTTATTGCTACTCTTGCTGACAGCAAAACCTCTTTAAAAATGGAATTAACAGTCGAAAGGGGAGTCGGTTATACTTTAGCCAAAGAACAAAAAACTGATATTGTTGGTGAAATTATTTTAGATGCTGCTTTTACTCCAGTTGTTAAGGCCAATTACACTGTTGAACCAACTCGTTTAGGTAAAAAATCTAATTACGATAAATTAACTATGGAAATTTGGACCGATGGTTCAATTGACCCTTTATATGCTCTTAAAATGGCCGCCAAAGATTTAATTAATGCTTTCGGTCAAATTGCTGATCCAAAAGAATTTGAAGAAGAAGTAATTACTATTGATACTGGTGTTACTACTCAAGGTAATGACATTTCTATCGAAGAAATTGAATTACCTTTAAGAGTTACTAATGCCCTTAAGAAAGCTGGTTACGCTACTATCGAAAATTTAATTAAAGCTGGTCGTTTAGATGTTAGTAAATCTAAAAATGTTGGTGAAAAATCATTAAAAGTTATTGATTCATGGTTAAAAGAAAAAGGTTTTAGCTGGAAATAGTCTATGAAACATCGTGTTTTTGGTAAAAAATTAGGTCGAAACTTTAACGAACGTAAATCTTTATTTAGTTCTTTGACTAAAGCTATCTTTATCAATGGTTCAATAAATACCACCAAAGCTAAAGCTCAATCAATTGTTTCGAATGTCGAATCACTTTCTAATACAATTATTGTTAAACCAGAGCTTATTGCTAAAAGAGAATTATTCAAAGTTCTTCAAAATCAAACTTGGGTTAATAATGTCTATAAAAAATTTAAAGAAGTTTTTGCAGATCAAACCAGTAATTTTACAAAAATTACTTTAGTTAAAAGACGTTTTGGTGATGACGCCTTAATTGTTAAATTAAGTTTTGTTAAACCAATCAAATTTGATATCAAAAAAGAAGTCAAAGTTGAAGAAAAAAAAGAAGTTAAAAAACCAGTTAAAAAAGAAGTTAAAGCTAAAGTAAAAAAGGAGACTAAATAATGAAAACTACAGTTTTAAAAGGTAACCAAGTTGAGAGAAAATGGCATTTAGTTGATGCCAAAGATCAAACTTTAGGTCGTATTTGTACTCAAATCGCTTCTCTTCTTATGGGTAAAGATAAAGTTACTTTTTCATATCACCGTGATGATGGTGATTATGTCGTTGTTATTAACTCTGATGAAGTTCAAACCACAGGTAAAAAATTAAAACAAAAAATTTATCGACATCATACTCATTGGTCTGGTGGTTTAAGAGAACTTTCTTTAGGTGAAATGATGACAAAAGATTCTCGTCGAGTAATTGTCTCTGGTGTTTATGGTATGTTGCCAAAAAATAAATTACGCGATCAACGAATGACTCGTTTAAAAGTTTTTGTTGGTTCGGAACATAAATTTACCGACAAATTTAACAAATAATATGACCACAAAACCAAATTCAAAAAAATATATTTATTCTATTGGTCGCCGTCGTAGTGCTGTCACTACCATCAGATTATTCACAGGAAAAGGTGATTCTACTATAAATGGAATTGCTCTAGAAAAATACTTTCCTCAAAAAATTGCCAAAATTATTCACGAGAAACCTTTTATTGTTACCAAAACTTTAGGTAAATATTATTTCGAAGCCAAAATTAACGGTGGTGGCAAAATGGGTCAAGTTGATTCTCTTTCTTTAGCTATTGCTAGAAGTTTAGTAAAAGTTAATGAAGGTTTCAAAGGTGATCTACGTCTTGCTGGACTCCTTACTGTTGATTCTCGTATTAGAGAAAGAAGAATGGTTGGTACTGGTGGTAAAGCCCGTCGCCAAAAGCAATCTCCAAAGCGTTAAGCTTTTTTATTTCAAACTTCAAACCCGCTTCGGCGGGTTTTTTGTTTATAATTAATCCATGACTCTAATCCAATCACTAATCTTAAGTCTAGTCCAAGGTATTACTGAATTTTTACCTATTTCTTCCGATGGTCATCTCAATTTATTCCAACATTTTTTCAGATTAACTCCATCACTTTCTTTTGATGTTTTTCTTCATGCCGCTACTTTTCTTTCTGTTTTATTCTTTTTTCGAACTCAACTAAAATATTTTTTCTCCAATCTAAAATATATTATTGTTGGTTCGATTCCTGCCGTTTTAGTTGGGTTTTTGTTAAAAGATCAATTTGAAACTCTTTTTGCTAATCCAAAGTTTTTGCCTTATTTTTTTCTAATTACTGGTATTTTAGTTTTATCAACTAGAT
>CAZLAG010000007.1:0-21826 GCA_964557475.1 uncultured Gammaproteobacteria bacterium | reverse complement strand
GCCTATCTTACCAGTAAAATATATTTTCATTTTTACGATGAAAGAAAAAATACTCAACACCATTATTATTTCGAAGGTGGAATTCTTTCATTGCTTCGAGAATTAAATAAAAATAAAGTTGTTGTTCATGAACCAATTCTTTTAAAAAGAGAAGAGGAGGGGATTAATGTTGAAGTAGCTATCCAATATAACGATACTTTCCAAGAAAATACTCCATCTTTTGTGAATATTATTAATACTCATGAAGGCGGTACTCATTTAACTGGTTTTAAGACAGGTCTCACAAAAGTTATCAAAGATTACGCCACCAAAAAAGAATTGATGAAAGCCAAAGATGATGTTATTACTGGAGATGATGTCCGTGAAGGTCTAACTGCCGTAATTTCCATTAAAATGGGATCAAAGGATCTTCAGTTTGAAGGTCAAACTAAAGGTAAATTAGGTAATAGTGAAGTTCAACCAATTGTTGCCAAAATTGTCAAAGAAGAATTGGAAATTTATTTTGAAGAACATCCTGATGTTGCTAGAGCTATTGTCGGCAAATCAATTTTAGCTATTCAAATTCGTAAAGCTGCTCGTGCTGCTAAAGATGCCATTATGCGTAAAGGTGCTTTCGAATCTCTTGGTCTTCCTGGAAAATTAGCTGATTGTCAATCTCGCAATCCGGCTGAGTCAGAAATATATATAGTTGAAGGAGATTCTGCAGGTGGTTCCGCTAAACAAGGTCGAGATCGTAAATTTCAAGCTATTTTACCTCTTTGGGGTAAAGCTCTTAATACTGAAGGTATGAGATTGGACAAAGTCGTTGGTTCAGATAAATTAAAAGATTTGATTATTGCCTTAGGTATGGGTATTGGTGAAACTATGAATTTTGAAAAACTTCGTTATCATCGGATTATTTTGATGTCTGATGCTGATGTTGATGGTGCCCATATCGCCACCCTATTATTAACTTTCATGTTCCGCCATTTACCAAATCTTATTGAAAGTGGTTACGTTTACATAGCCATGCCACCACTTTTTAAAATTAAACAAGGCAAATTAGTCAAATATGTCTATACCGAAGAAGAGAAAAATGACTATTTGAAAACCATTGATACCTCAAAATCTTTTGACATTCAACGATATAAAGGTTTAGGAGAAATGAATCCACAACAACTTTGGGAAACTACTATGAACCCAGAATCAAGAATGTTAAAAAGAGTTACTATTTCTGATGCTATTAAAGCTGATGAAGTTTTTCGAGTTTTAATGAGTGAAGATGTTCCACCTAGAAAAAAATTCATTCAAACTCACGCTCATTTAGCAAAATTAGATATTTAATAATATGACTGAAGAAAAAAACACTATTGTCAACGATGTTATAAGAACTAATAGTAATATTGGTAAAATTTTGGAAGTGGATATCGTTCCAGAAATGGAGACTTCGTATCTTGACTATGCCATGTCAGTCATCGTTTCAAGAGCATTACCTGATGTCAGAGATGGTCTTAAACCAGTCCACCGCCGTATCATTTATGCCATGGATCAACTTGGACTTTCAGTTACTGGAAAAAATGTAAAATCTGCTGCAGTTGTTGGTGACGTTATGAAATCCTACCATCCACACGGAGATAGTTCTATCTATGGTGCTCTTGTCCGTATGGCCCAAGATTTTTCTATGCGTTATTTACTTGTCCAAGGGCAAGGAAACTTTGGCTCAATTGACGGCGATCCTCCAGCTGCTATGCGTTATACTGAGGTTCGCATGGCCAAAATGACTCCAGAAATGGTGGCAGATATCAATAAAGATACTATTGAAATGGTTGACAATTACGATGCATCAACCAAAGAACCGTCTGTCTTACCAGTACGAATTCCTAATCTTTTATTAAATGGTGCTGATGGTATTGCTGTTGGTATGGCTACTCGTATTCCTCCTCATAATTTAAAAGAATTATGTGCTGCTATCGATATTATTCTTGACAAAGGTAACTTAGAAAAAGTTGAAACCGAAATTGAAATAAATAATATTCTTGCTCCACCCAAAAATACCCAAGAGTTAGTTCTTCGTCCAGTCTATGAATTAGAAAAACAAAAATATAATTTTGAAACTAGTGCTACTGTTGAAGATTTAGTTAAAGTTGTTCAAGGTCCAGATTTCCCAACATTTGGTGAAATTTATGGTAAAACTGGGATTATTGAAATGTACAACACTGGTCGTGGTAAATTTGCTGTCAGAGGTAAAACCAATATAGAAGAAACCAAATCAGGCAAAATCAGAATTATTATCACTGAACTTCCTTATCAAGTTAATAAAGCTGAATTTGTTAAGAAAATTGCTGATTTAGTACGAGATAAAAAAATAATTGGAATTTCTGATCTTCGCGACGAATCTGACCGACATGGTATTCGAGTTGTTGTTGAAATAAAGAAAAACGGTAAACCAAAATCAATTTTAAACAAACTTTTTAAATACACCGCTCTTCAATCATCTTATTCAGCTAATATGTTAGCTCTAGTCGACGGCGTACCACAAACCCTAAACTTACGCCAAATGTTACTTTTGTTTGTTCGTCATCGTGAAACTATAATTCGTCGTCGTAGTATTTTTGACCTCAAAGGTGCCATGATGAGAGCTCATATTTTAGAAGGTCTCAAAAAAGCCCTAGATATTATTGATGAAGTTATTAAAACCATTAGATCAACTAAACCAGATGAAGATGCTAAAACACGTCTTATCGAAAAGTTCGAATTCACCGACCTTCAAGCTCAGGCTATTTTGGAAATGCAACTTAAAAAACTTTCTGGACTCGAACGTCAAAAACTTGACGAAGAATATGCCCAAGTCGAACAAATAATCACCAATCTTACTTCTATTATTACTAAATCCAATGTTATGATTGATGTTTTGAAATCAGAAAATAAAGAAATTGCTGAAAAATACGGTGATGCTCGTCGAACCAAAATTTATGCTAGGGGATTAGAAGACTTTAGTGAAGAAGATCTTATTCCAAATGAAAATGTTTTAATTACTATTACTAAAACCGGTTACATAAAAAGAGTTCCAAAAGAAACTTATCATTCCCAAAAACGCGGAGGAATCGGCGTTGTTGGTATGGCTACAAAACAAGAAGATGAGATTGAATGTATGCTTTCAGCTGATACTCACGACGATCTTTTATTCTTTACCAATCGAGGTCGAGTCTTTAAAACCAAAGTATGGGATATCCAAGAAGGTACTCGTCAAGCTAAAGGTCAAGCTGTAGTTAATTTAATCAATATTCTTCAAGGAGAAACTGTTCACACAGTTTTAACTATTAGCAAAGATAGTCAATCTAAATATATTCTTTTAGCTACCAAAAAAGGCGTCATCAAAAAAAGTTCTATTGATAAATTCAAAAACATCCGACAAACCGGTCTAACTGCCATAAAACTAGATGATAATGATCAATTGGCCTGGGCCAAACTTACTGATGGTTCTAATCAAATATTTTTAGTGACCAAAAACGGTAAATGTATTCGTTTCAACGAATCAGATACTCGTCCAATGGGTCGTCACACTCGAGGTGTCAGAGGAATTTTACTAAAAGAAAATGATTATTTAGTTAGCATTGGTATCGTCCCTCAAACGATAGAGCAAAAAAATAAACAAGAAAAATCTTTCCGTCACCTTTTAGTTGTTACCGAAAACGGAGTTGGTAAAAGAACTGATGTTTATTTATATCCTCTTCAAAAACGTGGTGGTATTGGAGTTAAAGTTGCTAATTTAACCAGTAAGACTGGTAATATTGCTGCCGCTCAAGTTGTCTCGGAAACTGATGATCAAGTAATTTTAATTTCCAAAAAAGCGATTACCCTTAAACTTCCTCTTAAAAATATTCCTACTCTAAATAGAAATACAAAAGGTGTAATTCTAATGCGTTTCAAGAGCAATGAAGACAAACTTAATGCCATGACTGTTCTCGAAAAAAACGAAGATGACATTTCTGACTCGTCAGAAAAATAAAAAAATAATCTTTTAGTCTGTTTTTTGTTCAATTTGTAATAATCTAACGACATTATAGGCAATACACCAAAGATAAGTATAAATTAGCAATAAATATACATATCTGCTAAGTAAGTATAAAATACTAGTTTATCCCTAATATAGGGTGAAAATAGTTTGTCAAATCGAGTAGGGAAGTCATAGATACCAACTCCTGGCAAAATAGAAGAAAATAGGCCTACTATAGGCTAATATACTATTATCTATTTCCACTATGAAATTTTTCATGAACTTCTCTTAATCTAGCATCAGTTACATGAGTATATATTTGAGTTGTGGCAATATTTTTATGTCCCAAAATTTCTTGAACCGATCGAAGATCAGCTCCGCTTCGGAGTAGGTCAGTAGCCATTGAATGTCTTAAAGTATGAGGTGTCGCTGCTACCGGTAAATTGGCCTGTCTGACGTATTTTTTAACCAATCTTTGAATTGACCTAGAAGTTAATCTAACCTTTTCATCTTCTAAGGCAATTTCTTTTGGTCTTAAATCCCTAATAAACAAAGGTTTATATTGATCAGTTCTGGATTTTATATATTTATCAATCCAAAGAGCCGCTTCTTTTGAAATAAATACCACTCTAGATCGACCACCTTTACCAATCACTCCAAACTCACGAGTTCTCAAATTTATCTGTTCCCTATTGAGGGAAACTAATTCTGATACCCGTAATCCCGTCGAAAACAATAATTCCAGAATTGATCTATCTCTAAGACCATTTTTATCTGAATTAAGAGGTTGATTTAATAATCGATGCATCTGTGTTTCATCTAAAAATTTAAGAGAATGATCTTTAACTTTTGGCACATCCAACTTTTCTGGTTGCATTACTTCCATATCATTTTTTATTAACCACTTAAGAAATGATCTTAAAGCGATTACATAATAACCCTGAGTTACCAATTTCATTTCTCCATTAACTCCCAAACATCTTGATAGATATAATCTAAACTTCCTTACCGATTCACTATTAATATTATCGATTGTTGGTTTACTTTTATTTTCATCCGTCAAAAAATTTATCAATACATTTAAATAATGTTCATAATTTCTAACTGTCAACCTCGAACAATTTTTCTCAATTTCCAAATGCTCCAAAAAACGTCTTGTAAGAATTGATAAATCTTTTTCCATACTTAAATCTTATCAGATTAACCTAAAAGTATTCGACTAAAATAAAAACGTCTGTTTTAGAGGCTTTGGTGACGTCTTAGCTTCATTTTTCCTATCTTTAGGCAAAATACTATATAGAAGGGGACTTGAACCAACTAAGGGGAGTCAAGTCACCAAATTTCAAGCTAGTAAGAAAATAAAAAGAAGAAAACTAAACTAGGTGACAAAACTCATTTTTTTAAATATAAAAACAATTAAAAACTAACAAGAGGAATTAAAACCAAAAATTAAACTTTTTTATTATTTCTAAAAACTGCTATCCCCTTGCTTTAGAATTTATATAGAGTCGTAAAAGATACATTGTGCGACATTATATATAAGCTCACCCACCATCAGGCGATAGCAGTCATTTGTTTGTCTAACAATTATCCTAATTAATCTTTTAATACTTTATTAATCCATTTAATTATTCATCCCTAACTCTACTTCTACCCCTTCTCTAGAGGTTCAGTTTGATATACTTACCAGCCATAAACTTATCCACAGAGACTATATCATACTATATCAATTCTCTACCCGTGAAAATTATAGGATATATTGTGAAAATTATTATAGGATATATATTATAGGACTCTCCCCTCCTTTACCCACTCATGTAAAAATTTTTTATCTATTTGTTTGTTATTCTTTTAGCCTTTATCTTAAAGAAGGTTTGATTTTCTACGTTTTTTCTACGATCTACAATCTATTATCTACGATTTAACTTCCCCACTATCCCCTCTTTTTTATTAAAAAACATCAAATTATACCTAAGATACCGTTATTTTATAAAACCGCCAACCTGGATATCCCACAATTTTCTGTAAATACCCGCTTTAAGTTTTATCAAACCGCTATGAACACCGTCTTCAACAATCTTTTTATCACTAATCACTACAATTCTGTCGACTTTCTTAATTGTCGACAATCTGTGAGCAATAATAATTACAGTTTTATCTTTAGTTAAATGATCCAACGATTCTTGAATGTATTTTTCGGATTCTGAATCTAGACTAGAAGTAGCTTCATCTAATATCAATATTGGTGCATTCTTTAATATTGCTCTAGCAATTGCTACACGTTGTCTTTCACCTCCAGAAAGTTTTATTCCTCTTTCACCGACGAAAGTATTATAACCGTCTTTTAATTTATTAATAAATTCATCAGCATGAGCCAATTTCGATGCCTCAATTACTTCTTCATCAGTTGCCTGTAATTTACCATAGCGAATATTATCCATCAAACTTCTATGAAATAAGATTGGATCTTGAGGGACTAAACTAATATTATTTCTTAAACTTTCTTGAGTCACTTTACTAATATCTTGGCCATCAACCAAAATTTTTCCACTTTGAATATCATGAAGTCTTAATAGTAATTTAACTAGAGTCGATTTACCTGAACCAGAAGTTCCCACCAATGCCAATGTTTCCTTTGGATTTATTTCTAAGCTAAAATCGTCTATTACCTTCTCGTTGTTATCGTAAGCAAAATTTACTTTATCAAATTTAATTCGACCAAAATTAACCTCCAAATCGGATGCATTTATATCATCCACGATTTCATGAGGTAAATTTAAAATAAGTGTCATTTCCTCTGCCTCAGCCAAACGCTCATAAATTCTATTAATTATTTTTCCAAAATCCCAAACCATCATAATTACCGTCAAAACATATGATTGAATCAATACAAAATCGCCTATCGTTAAAATATTTTTGGCCCAAAGTTTTATGGCAAAATAAAATATTCCCACTTCCAATATAATCATCAAGAATGACTGTAAAGCATAAAATTTTGCATTCATATCCCAAGTAAACCGTCTAATCTTATGAAGATTTAATGCTAAATCAGAATAACCATCAAATTCTTTTTTGTATCCATTAAACAATTTAATATTAGTATTATTAGTTACAGTATCAGCTAAAAAACTACTAGTCGTTGTTTCTGCCTCACTTCTTTGAATATCATATTTCATTTTATATTTTGTAAATATCCAATTTATTACCATAAAAATAATATTCCATAAAAGCATCCCCAAACCCAAAAATATATTAACCCTAGCCAATACTATAGTGATTACTGTAATTGTTACTGCTGCTGGTATCAATTCAAAAAAAAGCTGATCTGCTAAAACTTCAAATGCGTTAACAAAACTTTTACTCTTTTTAACCACTGATCCGGTAAAATTATTAGAAAAATAAGTATAAGAATGTTTATGTAAATGATCGAAACATGTTTTACTTAAATCAGCCATATTAATTGATTCAAAAAAATTCAATACAAATACAGCTATCCTCCATAATAACCATCTCATCAAACTGAAAATACCAATAAACATTATCAATCTGATTAATCCAGAAATCATCAAACTTTTATCTTTATTTTCTGACAATAAATTAAAGAAATTCTTGAAATATATTGGAATTATCGAATCTATTACGGTTGCTCCAATTATTGATATCAATATTACTACTAAAGACAATTTATAATTGCGCATCGATTGCCAATAATATTTTAGTGTTTTTTTGGTATTATCCTTCATTTATTGTAAATCTAATTATACCCTATTCTATCCACTTATCTTTGTATATAATAGACCAAGTGAAACACATAATCGACAAAATCTACCAACAAGCAAAAGCCAATACTAAAAAAATAGTTTTAGTTGAATTTGAAGACGATAGAATTAGAGAAGCAGTTAAAATTGCATCAAAAGAAAAACTAGCCGATATTACACTACTTGATACTCCACCCAAAAAACACCAACTTTTTGATCAGTTTGTTAATCAATATTATGAACTTCGCAAAGAAAAAGGTATTTCTATTGATCAAGCCAAAGAAATTATTTCTAATCCTCTCTATTTTGGTACCATGATGGTAAAAAATCGAATTGTCGATGGTATGGTCGCCGGAGCCAACAATACTAGTCTTGAAACATTTCGTCCAGCTCTTCAAATTATTAAAACTAGACCAGGAGAATCAATTGCTTCTAGTTTCTTCATTATCCAAGTCCCCGATGATAATTTCGGTTACCAAGGAACTTTTATTTTTTCTGATTGTGGTCTCAATATCAATCCAACTGCCGAAGAATTATCTCAAATTGCCTTTCAATCCGCTCACTCTTTTCAACAATTAATTGGTGAAACACCAAAAATTGCTATGCTGTCATATTCAACCAACAATAGTGGAGCTGGAGAATCAGTTGATAAAGTTAAAAAAGCTACTCAAATATTTATAAAACAACATCCCGATCTAATAATTGAGGGAGAAATTCAATCAGATGCAGCTATTATTCCCGATGTTTCCAATATAAAAAATCCTAATAGTAAACTTAAAGGTCAAGCAAATATTCTTATATTTCCAAATTTAGATGCCGGAAATATTGCTTACAAATTAGTAGAAAGACTTGGTCACGCTCAAGCTTTTGGACCACTATTACAAGGAATTAACCAACCAGTTAACGACCTTTCTCGAGGCTGTAGTGTTGACGATATTGTTACTACCATTGCTATTACCAGTGTTCAAGCTACTTCCAATTCGTTGTCAAAATAATTCCCAAAATTATTGCTACAAAAACCCAAACAAAAACTAGCCAAGATCTTTTAAATAAACGATCTCTTAACTCTAGTTGAATTAGACTACTCAATACATAAATAATTGCCACCAAATAAACTGAACCCTTAAAAATACCTACTGGCCAAAAACTTAAAGCTAATGCTATTTGTGAAATCACAAAAGCTGGAACCAAAGAATAGTACCAAATATTTTTATTTTCTCCATCGTCTGGTAGTTCAATCGTCACACTATAAAATAAGTACAAAAATACCAAGAACGATACTCCAAAAACCCCAATTGCATTTATCCAATAATTAAATTTGAATGAAAATAAACTATTAAACAAAAAAAATGACATTAATAACCACAAAATAAAACCAACCGTATATGCAGCCCTATATAATGGCGGAGTCCTATTTCCTATAGAAACCAAAAAAACATTTTCTACTAAAAAAATCACATAAGCTATTATTCCAAAGAATATGCTTGCTAATAAAGCAATAAAAATATTTTGCGGTAATAAAGCGGCAAATAAACCAAAACCTATAAAGAAACCTACCGGCAAAATAATTGACATCAACCTTATATATAAACTACGTTCAAAAATAATTCCTAACCCAAACCAAAAACAAAAAGCCACCAGAACTACACCAACAGATAAACCATAATAATGCGAATCATAAGGCAAACTAATAAAAAAATAAAAACCTATGGCTGATAATATCGAAGATATCAAATATCTAAATTTTTTGGACATAAACTATAGTCTAATTATAATCAAAACCTGCATAAACACCAATCACATCATCATTATCTTCCAATTCTCCGATAAAATCCATCATTTTATTTAATTCTTCTTCATTCTTTAATTTAATCGGATTAACTGCTCGATAAACAATCTCTGATCCGATTACTTCAATCCCCTTTTCTTTAGTTTTTTCTACAAAAGTAGCTATATTTTCTGTTTTTACTAATACTAAATTACCATCAAAATCATCGGCTCCAATATCAATAAGCTCTAATTGTTTATCTTCGTCAACATTCTCAATTTCCACTTCACCTATTTTTTGAAACTGATACATTACTGAGTTGGACTCACCCAAAGCACCGCCATAATTTCTAAAAATGAGCTTAATTTCACCTAAAATTCTATTTTTATTGTCTGTTTCTGCCTCTATTACAATAGGTACACCAAATGGTCCATAACCTTCCAGTAAAACTGACACTAAATTGGTTTTTCTTTCTTCAAACCTAGTTATTAATCTTTCTATATTCTCTTTAGGCATATTAACTGCCTTAGCTTTATCAATGGCTATTTTCAAACTTAAATTCGATTCAGGATTAGAATTACCACCATTAGACCTAATCGCTGTCAATATATCTTTGGCTAATTTTGTAAAAGCTTCACTTCTCTTTTTATCTTGAGCCCCTTTTCTATTTTTAATATTTGCCCATTTTGAATGACCTGACATAATTTTATATATTATTATAACTAGGATATTTTATCACCGAAGAAAAATTATTCCCAAAATATAATTCAATCTCACCATCATTCAAATTTTTATCATATTCTTCTTTACATTTATTCAATGAATCAGTGATCATTTTCCAACCCAAACTTTTTTTTGTTTCCAATTTGTATTTAATTAAACAACTATCAATACCATAATCATCAACTAATGTTTCTGTTGAAATTACTGAAAAACCCATCCATTCCAATCTTCTAGCCATAAAATTAGCCAAGCCGCTAATATTTGTTAAATTAAAAACTGATAATTTCAAGTCTTCTTTAACAATTTTTGTTTCTGCTAAATCTCGAACCATTATTTCATCCAATAAATTTTCTTCTTCTTTAATATCCTTATTTAAAACTTCTTCCTTAAATAACATTTTATTTGACCACCAACCATATCTTAACCAACATCGGTTTTTCCAATCATCTATTTTAGATAAAATTAAAATTTTATCAGCCTTAAAACCAAAATTATAAAAAAACAAATCATCAACCTTATTTAACTGTTTTTCTTGAGTTAAAAGCCCTTTAACAACTTCATTTCTATACCATCCCAAACCTCCAGGAATCCACAACTTCGATTTTCGATCAAGTTTCAAAATATTTATCATTTTTCTTTCGGGAGAAAAAGACACCATTGCCACACCATCGTCTGCCAAAATTGCTATTTTATAATCCTCACCTTTAATAGATTTTTTATTCAAGAAAAAAACCAGACCAACCACTAAAATCAATATTGGCAACAACCAAAACAAATGTTGCCATTTTCTCTTAAACTTCTTCATAATTTTTTAAAACCGATAACAAATCATTTGGCAAATCTGATTTAAAACTAATATTTTTTTTAGAAATTGGATGTTCAAATTGAATAAAAGCAGCATGTAAAAATGGTCTATTTAAATCAACCGTACTTCCCCCATAGACTTTGTCTCCGACTAATGGCCAACCCAAATAACTCATATGAACTCTGATTTGATGTGTTCTCCCAGTTTTTAGATTAATTTCTAAAAGACTAAAATATTTACCCATTTTTTTATATTTTTTGATTAATTTAAAAATTGTCCAAGCTTCTTTTCCTTCTGGATCAATTCCAAATTTACCAAACCCATATTTAGACCTCCCTATTGGCATGTTTATCTCACCATCAAAAGTAGCATCACCAGACACCAAACAGATATATCTCTTTAAAATACGTCTATTTTTAAATTGTGACTTTAAATTAGTCAAAACATTTTCATTTTTTGCTATCACTACCAAACCAGAAGTTCCTTTATCCAACCTATGCACTATTCCATTTCTGGGTAAATCATTAGGTCGAATTTGTCTTAACTCATCCTCTAAAGTTCGAGTCTCATTTTTATTTTCTTTTGTAGTTGTCAAACCAGTTGGTTTTTCTACTACCATTAAACTTTCATCTTCAAAAACTATCTTTGTTTGTTCCATATTGTCTCTAATAAGAATAATAAAACTCCAACCCCAATAAACCAATCATTCAAATTATTTATTAAAATTCCTCCAAAATTCCAGTAATCCCTAACATAACCAAAAACTAATCTATCACTTAAATTAATTATTCCACCAATCAAAATTAAACTAACAAAATAATATTTATTTTTAAAATAAAAATAACTAACAATTAGTATAAATAAAATATTCAAATATAGAATATTTATCCAATTCATAGAAAAACTAACACCATAGTTTTTAGTTATTAGTAACTGGTTCGCAATAAAATTATGACCAAAAAACTCCACTATTATCCCTAAAAATAAAAATATTATTTTTTTAAGCTTCACTTTCTTTTTCACACTTTACACAAGTAGTTGCCTCTGGGTTAACAGTCAATCTGTCAGTATCAATCATTTTTCCACAACTTTCACAAATTCCATATTTTCCCAATTTCATTCTTGTTAAAGCTTTTCTTAGTTGAATCGTTCTCTTAGCTAAAAATTTTACTTTTATTTCTGTATCAAAATGGCCGATTTGTTCATCGACATCCTCTTCTAAAGAATTTTCTGAAGTTCTATCTGAATCAGAAAAAGGATCTGCTTGTTTTAATTCCTTTTTATTTCTTTTAATTTTAACCAATTCAGACTCCAAAAAATGTTTAATCATACCCAAAAAGCCAGTCGAAAGCTTTATCTTATTACTATCCTGTTTCATTTTTTCTCCTTTTATTAACTGATAAAGATTGAAAAACTTCACCTAATATAAACAATCCTACAAAAGAAATCAAACTAGCTAAAATTGACAAAATAATCAAAAAAATATTTTTATTAAACCAAAATAATATTCCTGTAGTTGATAAAAATATAAAACATGAAGTTACTAAAAATACAAAACCTTTTTTTCCGCTTCGATACCACACAAATGATCGATATCTCTTTGATAACCATAAACTGACTATATAAGCAATAATAAATATTAATAAATAGAATAAAGATTCGATATTAAATCTAGATCTAACAAGTTCATCGATCATCAATATCGCTATAAATACTAAAAAATTTTTTAAATTATCCTCCATAAAGGCAAAAAATTTCCATTGATTCACTTTACTTATCCAAAAGGCAGCTATTGTAAATCCAAAAGTAGCCATTAAATAATCCATTCCTGGTTTTTGCCAAACTGAAAACCAGTCAGTCCAATTTTTCCACACTCCAAAATTTAATAATCCAAAACCAATTCTGCCAAAAACAAGAAAGAAAATAACCGATATCCATCCAAAAGTAATAAGCTTTTCTTCTGGATAATCCCCTCTCAAATTACGCCACGTTAAATATAAAAACAAAATAATACCAATAACTCTAATAATCGCTAAACTCATACTCTTATTTTACTACGATCTATCATCTATCATCCATGATCTAATTTGTTGTGCCGAAGGAGGGACTTGAACCCCCATGACATTGCTGCCACACGCTCTTGAGGCGTGCGTGTCTACCATTCCACCACTTCGGCAAAAAGTAAAATTATTATACTATATATCTATGCTTTCTTCTCAACATCAAAGAAACTTACTTGTTTACCATTGAAATACAAATTAAAACTTCCAGTAGGACCATTACGATGTTTTTCAATACTACAAGTCACCATCTCCCTCACCTCTTCATCTTCTCGATATAAAAAGAAAACTACGTCAGCATCTTGCTCAATACTCCCCGATTCTCTCAAATCAGACAATCGTGGTTTTCCTCCTCTTGCTTCCATTGCCCGAGACAATTGAGCTAATGCCAACACTGGTACTTTTAACTCTCTAGCTAAATTTTTCAATCCTTGAGAAATTTCTGAAACTTCTTGAACCCTATTATCACGAGTACTTCCATGCATTAATTGCAAATAATCAACCACTATAAATTTAATTCCTTTATCTACTTGGAGTCTTCTTGCCTTTGTTCTAAGTTCTGTCACCGTCAATCCTGGAGTATCATCAATATATAGTGGTGCTTCAGCCAATATACCCATAGCTTCAGACAAAGAATCAAAGTCACCAGATGACAATTGTCCGGTTTTTAATTTCCAAGCATCAATCATACCTTGCCTAACCAATAAACGATCCACTAATTCCTCTTTACTCATTTCTAAAGAAAATATACAAACTGGCATTTTCTTTTCTACAGCTACATATCTAGCAATGTTTAAACCAAAAGCTGTTTTACCCACACCTGGTCGTGCAGCCAATATTAATAAATTGCTATCCTGCATTCCTGCCAACACATTATCTAATCCCTTAAATCCAGTTGGTACTCCACGTAAACCAGTACCCAATTTTTGTAATTCATCAAGCCTATCAAAACTTGCAGTCAAAACTTCCTTTAATGAAGACGGTATTGATTTTAAATGTCTTTGAGATAAAGAAAAAATTTCCTGCTCTGCCATATCCAACAATTGATCTGCTGGTAAGTCTGAATCAAATGATTTTTCGGTAATCTTTGCCGCTGCTGTTATCAATTCTCTTTTAGCCGATAAGGCCTTTATAATTCTTCCATAACTTTCTACATTAGCTGCAGTTGGCACTTCACTTGCTAATTTTGATAAAAATGCTTTTCCCCCAATCTTTTTCAAGATTTTACTCTCATTTAATTTTTCGGATACAGTTACTATATCAATTGGCATTCTGTCTTCATAAAGATCCATCATTGCCTTGTAAATTCGACCGTAATTTTGATTATAAAAATGCTCTGGCCTCAAAAAATCTGAAACATTTAATACCGCATCATTATCAATTAAAAACGAACCGAGAACACACATTTCCGCCTCTGAAGAATTTGGCGGTAACCTTAACACATCTTCCATATAGATATTATACTATTTTCAACAGTTTCAATTCTAATCCATCAGGCAAGTTTTCTTTTTCCACTCTTAAAGAATCAACTGATTCAAGCCCTTCTTCATCAGCATCATCTAAAAATTTCTTTAAATTTTCTTCATCACCAACAGGAATCAAATAATTAGCACCCCATTTTTTAGCCCAATCTTTTACAAGTTTAAAACTTATTTTATCTCCAATCGTTACTGGAGCTATTAAAACATCAATTCCTTCAATTTTTTCAATCTTTTTGTCACTCAAAACTTCTTGTAATTTTCCTAATACCATTACTGAAACACCGTCAACTTTAATATCGTAAATAGTATTATTTCCTTCCACATCAGAACCCCAAATTTCTACTCCACCAATTTCATATTCACCAGCACCAGCAACTACAATTTTTTCTCCCAAAAAATTACTGATATTAATACTATTATCAGTAAAAATTACTATTCTAGAACTTTTATCTTTTTCCAATAAATCACTACCTGGGTTAATCAATACACTTTCTTTTTTACCCTTAATAAGGGCACTATATTTATCCAACAACTTAATTTCCATATGTAACAATAATATCACCATTTTTCCCTTTTTGTGATATCATCTAGGTTAGTCTATGTTAAAAGAACTATTTTTGGCCATAATTTTAGGAGCTTTGTTGGGATTTGGCTTAACCGGTGGTTATTTAGCTATCAACAAAAAAAATAATTCAAATAAAGACATTACTACTATTGTTACTCCTACCCCACAATCAATTGAAAATACTTCTACTCAAGAAATTATTCAAACAGAAGAAGGGTTTTCTTTTATTAGTGTTGAAGACATGGATGTTGTTTCCAAAGAAAATATTGCTATTGATGGTATTACAAATTCTCCAAATAACATTGTCATTGCCACTCTTGGAGATCAAGTTATAAACACCACAAGTAAAGATGATGGCAAATTTTCACTTCAAATCAAACTCACAAGTGGTTTGAATAATATTAAAATTACTGTTATAGATTCTTCTAATAATCAATTTGAAAAAAATATCAATATTACCTATTCTACAGCCACAATTTAATATGATAGGGCTATTAGTTTCTCTTTTATTTTTAATGAATTCTAGACCAATTATTGCTATCGAAGCGAGCTCCTCTGCTAACGATATTCAAAGTATTAGAGAGGTTGTTCAACAAAAAGTCAAAGAAAAACTAAATATTATTACTACTCCCAGTAGTAAACCAAAAGCATTTTTTGGCTCAATAAAAAAAATTAACGGTCTTCAAATTGAAATTAGTCAAAATAATGAAAATAAAACCATAATTACAACCGAAGAAACTATTTTTGTTAACTTAAAAAAAATAAAAAGTAATATTAAAGAACTCAAAGTTGGAGATGAAATTTTAGCTATAGGTTATTTAAATTCCCAAAATCAACTAGAAGTAAAAAGAGTTATTGTAATTGAACTTAACAAATTTAAAAACAATACTCAAATAATTAATGGACAAATAGTCGATGTTTCTCAAAATTCACCTGTTTTTGTTATTGTTCCTCTCAATAATAAAAATAGTCAATATCAAATTGAAACTGATGCTAATACTATTAAAAAAATAAATACCGGCCAAAAAATTGTTGCTGTAATTAAACCAGATGAAAAAATTACTAATACTTTTAATCTCTTAAAAATAGTCTCTTCTATTTCTATTTCCACAAGTTCAGCCACTCCAACCCCAAAACAATAAAACTATTCAATTAAAGGCTGAATTTTTTGTCCAAATTCTAAAGATTCAAAACTAGATAAGTTGCTCTTTTCTTCATCAAAAAAGCCTTGTTTTTCCAAAGATGGTTCAATACAAACATAATTTTGATCATATTCTTTATTTTTATTTGAACTTATAAAAGATGTCCAAAATTGCCCATATTTAAAACCACTCAAACTCCATTTATATTTCATTTTATTAGTTATTTCTAAAACATTCTCTTTAGCTAAAGTTCTACAAGAATCAGATTTTATTAATTTATCTATTTTTTCTCCATTCAATCTTGTTCTCTGCCAACTATTATTTGCATCCCAATAATTATGTATTGCTATATTAACTGTTCTAGATTTATTACTAAGATTTTTAATCTTAACTATTTGTTTAAAATCATTCCCAATATCAAAAACTTGTTTAATATTAAGATCTAAACTTTCTATTTCTATTTCTAATTTTGTTTTATCTTTAAATGATAATTTCCACTCCAAATTTCTAAAAGGACCATGAAAAGGTAAACCAAACTTTTCCATTCCTTCATTTCCAAAATTTGGACAACAAATATGAGTATTACCTGTCTTTCCATCTATTCTTTTAAAAGTTCCCAATATTACTTCATTTTTATATTTTAATTCATTTATCCTTCCCCCATTTAAATCTATTGACAAAACCCAGTCATTATTTTGAATTATTTCCATAAATTTATTTTATCTGATATAATCCCCTTAATGTTGAATATAGTTTGTAATTCAAACCATCACCACACCAATTAAGTTGGTGGATTTCAACAGATAATCGATCCGCCAACTTGGCGGGTTTTTGTTTGATATAATCAAACGAAGTTACATGGTGGTATTAGCTCAATTGGTTAGAGCGCAGCTCTGTGAAAGCTGAGGTTACCGGTTCAAGTCCGGCATACCACCCCAAAAAATTATGAAAAATAAAATTAATTTTATTAAAAACCATCGACATACCGTGGGCACCAACACCGCGGGGTTCTTGGCCGCCTAAAAACTTTTTTATTATCAATCAAATCCCCGCTTCCCCGCGGGGATTTTTAATTTTTAATAAAAAACAAAATGAAAGAAATGTTAAACAATCAAGAAATCAATAATAACGGTTTCAATAATTATCAATTTAATATCATTAAACCAGGTGGAAATGATACTTGTATTATCACTGGTGTAGTTAATGATCAAGCTGAAAGAAAAAAACTAAATGATCTAATCATGAGTAATTATTCTAATGTAGAACAAGTTGGTTTTTTATCTGACAGTCAACTAAATATGGCTGGCGGAGAATTTTGTGGTAACGCCACTAGAAGTTCTGCTTTTTTAATTCTTAATGGTAGTCCAGGAGAAATAAAATTAAACGTATCTGGAGTTAAAGACTCTCTAATTTGTGGTGTCAGTCAAGATCTCGAAGCTTATGCTCAAATGCCAATTTATTCAGATCCTGAAAAAATAACACCAATTAGGCAACCGGATAGCTTGTCTGATTTTTTAGTAGAGATGGAAGGTATCTCTCAATTAATTACATTTAATACTGAATCAATAGATGGTTTATCTGAAGAAAAAATTAAACAACTTGCTAAAAATAGAATAGATGAACTAAATCTAGACAAGTTACCAGCCGCAGGAGTAATTTTTACTCAAAAACAAGGAGATTTATATCAAATTACTCCAGTAGTTTATGTTCGAGATATTGACACTTTATTTTTAGAAACAGCCTGCGGTAGTGGTACTACCGCTCTTGGTCTAGTATTATCGAAAATAAATAATCAGTCTATTAGTGATGTTCCAGTTATTCAACCATCTGGAATGAACATAAAAGTATCAATCGATTTTGATGGTCAAAAATTTAAAACAGCCTTCATAAAAGGAAAAATTGAATCGTTATCAACAGGCGAAATCTATCGCGATACAATCATTGAAAAAGTTTCCAACGAAGACCAATTAAATGATGTTTTTGATAAAGGATTAATTGATCTATATATAGACGTTTTTAGCCAACCTCCATACGAAGAAAAATTTTCAACAGATGAGGTTAAAGATTTCTTTAAAGATTACCTTAGTCTTGGAAATATTTTTATTTGTCGAGATAAAAATACTATTATTGGTTTTTGTGCTTCACTACCACTTTCAAATGAACCAGAATTATGTAAATTATTAAGTTCAAAAGGAATAGATATTAAAAATACTATATATTTTGCCGAACTTGGAGTATTTTCAAACTTTAGACAAAAAGGTATTGGTAAGAAATTAACTCAATCACTTTTGAGTTCTACAGGTAATCAGTCCGCTATATTAAGAACATCAGAAAATAATATTAAAGCGATATCTTTATATCAAAAAATTGGTTTTGAAAAACTTCCTGTAGTTCAAGAAGTAACCCAAATGAGAACTAATGGAGAAATAACAACTGATCGTCGTGTGTTTTATACATTTAAAAAAAATTATGTTAGTCAAATATAAAGATTTAATTAAGATTGATGTTGTTGATAATGGTGAAAAATTAGTTAGTTTTCAAGACAATTTTTTACTTAGAGAAAATGTGGTTAAAAAACTTAAACAAGTTGAAATACAACTACAGTCAATAAATCCAAATTACGTTATTCAGGTTTTATCAGGATTTAGGGATATGTCAAAACAAATTAAAATGTTTAAAAACCAGCTTAGTCTTATTAGCCAAAAACGTTTTTATCAAAACTCTGTCGATCTTTATGAAAAAGTTCACCAATATATTGCTGTTCCTTCGGTAGCTGGACATCCTACTGGAGGAGCAGTTGATTTATTAATTATAAATAAAAATACTAATAAGCCGATTAACTTTGGTAGTAATTATTTGGACTTTAATGATTCAAATATTAAATATTTTTCGAAATTAATTACCAATCAAGAAAAAGAAAACAGAAAATTGCTACGCCAAATTATGATTCAAAACGAATTTGCTCCATTTGATGGTGAGTGGTGGCACTTTTCTTATGGAGATAAAGAATGGGCGTTTTATTATAAAAAACCAAATGCCATCTATAACCAATTATTAAATGTTAAAATCTAACTATGAATCAAGCAAAAATTAAACCTCAAACCCTAAAAGGTTTTCGAGATTTTTTACCTGTCGATATGACAGTCAGAAATTATGTCAAAAATACTTTAACTAGTCTTTTTGAAACTTGCGGTTTTCAACCTTTGGAAACTCCAGCCCTTGAATATGCCTCAGTTTTAAAAGGTAAATACGGTAGCGAAACTGACGATAAACTTGGTTATTTCTTTAAAGATAATGGTGATCGTGAAGTTGGTCTCCGATATGATTTGACCGTTCCTACAGCCAAAATATTAGCTATTTATAATAATCAATTATCATTGCCATTTCGTCGTTATCAAATTCAACCAGTTTGGCGCGCTGAAAACACTCAAAAAGGCCGTTACCGTGAATTTATTCAGTGTGATATAGATATTTTTGGTACTGATTCCCCCATTGCAGATACCGAAATAATTTCCATTATTTATCAAGGTGTTCAAAAATTTGGTTTTAAAGATGCTGTTATTAAAATTAATAGTCGTCAGATTCTAACTTCTATATTAAGTCAAAGTGGTATCGAAACCAATCAAAATTCAGTACTTCAATCACTCGATAAATTAGACAAAATTGGTGAAGATGGAGTAAAAAATGAACTCATTTCCAAAGGCCTTGATACCACTCAAATTGATAGTCTGTTGAACAATATCAAAATAGCTCAACCAGATGAAAAACTTTCTCAAGTTTTAAATTCTTTAAAAGATTTTAATATCCCTAATTCAGCTTTTGTTTTTGATCCATCGTTAGTCCGTGGTTGTGATTATTACACTAGTACTATTTTTGAAGTTCAAGTACCCCAAGCTAATGGTTCTATCGGTGGTGGTGGCCGATACGACAATCTTATCGAAATTCTTGGTGGACCAAGTATTCCTGCTGTTGGTTTTTCTTTTGGTTTCGAAAGATTAGTTGATGTAATTCAAGATCTTCGACTTATTCCAAAAGAGAATCAAAATAATATTAAGATATTAGTCGCTAATTTAGGAACAGAAACTCAAACAGAAATTATAAATTTAACCAATCAACTTCGTCAAAATAATATTCCTTCAATCATCTATCCAGATAATGAGAAACTCGGTAAACAAATTAAATACGCTTTATCCTTAAGTATTCCCTATTTGGCCATTATTGGAACTGACGAAGCCAAAAATAACACTATTACTCTCAAAAATTTAAACACTACCGAACAACAAACAGTTAGCCTAAAAGAATTGGTTGATATGCTATAATAAGCCTTATGAAACAACAAACTCATCCACAATATTACGATAATTGCCAAGTCACTTGTGCTTGCGGCAATAAATTTACCACTGGTTCAACTGTTGAGAAAATCGAAGTTGACGTTTGTTCAAAATGTCACCCTTTCTTTACTGGTCAACAAAAATTCGTCGACATCAAAGGTAGAATCGATAAATTTAAAGAAAAAGTTGTCAAAGGTAAGGCTTATTCAGATAAAAAAACAGCCAAAAAAGCTACTAAAAAATCTAATTAGCTACTTTAAAGCCGGACAATTTAATATTTTGCCGGCTTTTTTTGTTTTACTATTTAACTAATTACTAATAAACTAATTTACTAGACAATGCCAAATATAAATCCTAACATTGCCATTATGGAGTTCTACCCTGGTCCAGGTGGTCAAGAAGCTACTATTTGGGCCAATGATTTGATGAATATGTATGTCCGCTATGCTAATAAAGTTGGTTGGAAAGTTTCTCAAATCGACGATCATATTATTCAGATTTCTGGATACGATGCTTATAGTCAGTTAAAACATGAAGCTGGCACCCATCGAGTTCAACGCATTCCTATCACTGAAAAACGAGGTCGTCTGCAAACATCTACTGCCTCTATTGCTGTCATGCCTCAAATCGAGTCTAAAGAGATTAATTTTAGTATGGATGATGTTGTTATCACTGCCTCTAGAGCTGGTGGTAATGGTGGTCAGAATGTTAATAAAGTTTCTACTGCCGTTCATTTAGTTCATAAACCTACTGGTCTTATGTTTGATGTTCGAACTGAACGTTATCAACAACAAAATCGTGAAATAGCTCTTAAGCTTTTACAAAATAAGCTTTACCAAATAGAAGAAGAAAAGAAAAATTCTCAAATTGCCGGCGGTAGATCAAACATTAGCCAATCAACTAGAGCTGACAAAATCCGCACTTATAATTATCCTAGAAATCAAATCAAAGATCATCGCATCGAAAGATCTTTTAACAATCTTGATAAGATTATGGCTGGAGATTTAGATGATCTATTTCTCGAGCTCACCATCCTCGACGAACCAGTTGAAAAGAAATAAAATTATCATGATCAGTTTTAAAAAATTGTTAAAAGAGATAAAGAGTAAAAAAATATTTTTAAAAATCTACGGCAAAGATAAAGAAATATTAAGTATGGCTCAATATCGAAGTAAAAATTTAGGCGATAATGAGTATATAAAAGTATTATTTACCGA
>CAZLAG010000006.1:12486-24967 GCA_964557475.1 uncultured Gammaproteobacteria bacterium | reverse complement strand
CGCTTGAGGTGCGTATGCCGAAAGGTGTGGGGGTTCAAGTCCCTCCATCGGCACTAAAATGAAAAGTTGATGTTTAGAATTAATTTTTCTAAACATTAATTTTTTAATAAAATTGTTTTTAAATCCTTGATTGTTAATTTGATGATTTCTGGTTTGGTAAATAGTTTTAATATTCTTTTTGGATCTAAGATTATTCTTTTCCATCTTTTAGAAATGTTTGAAAAAGACATATTTAGATTATTTATTTTTTCCATTTTTATATTTATTTCAGTTAAACCATCAATTTTTTTTAATTTATCGCTGGCCCTTTTGGAAATATTAGTAAATTTTATCCATAATCTTTTTATTTCTTTTTTATCAGCCCAATTTGGAATATAAAAAATTTTAGGAATTTTTTTATTATTATCCAAGTGAAGCATAATAAAATCTTCCCAATGTGGTTTTTTAATGTCAATAATTCCTGTTTCTAATGCTTCAGACCACAACTTTGTTCCAGGATAAGGAGTAGTCGCTGATATTGAAAGTGAAAATAAATTATTTTTTTTAACCAATAGATTTGCTAATTTTATGGATTTTTTAAAATCATTTTTAGTTTCGTTTGGAGAAAAAAGCATAAAACTTGCTATTACATAAATGCCGAATCTTCCTAGACTATCAATAGCTAACTCCACTATTTTTGGACTAATTGGACCGTCTTTTAATTTTTTTAATATTTTATTACTACCACTTTCTACACCCATAAAAACAGTTATTACTCCTAAATCTTTTAGAAGTTTTGAAAATTCATCATCAATGATATTGGCTCTTACAAAAATATTAAAAAAACATATTTTTCCTAGTATTTTTCTTTTTTTTAATCCATCAATCATTGATTGGACTCTTTCTTTTGATACAGTAAAAGTATCATCAAGTATCTGGAAACAATCTACATTATATTTACGATGTAAATAACTCATTTCATCTAATACACGTTCTAGAGGAAAGAATCTAACACCGTTTTTATTAAGAGTCATAACTCGGTGAGCACAAAAGGCACAATTGTAAGGACATCCTCTAGCAGTATAAAACATGATTAATTTTTTTAATTCATATTTACCATTAATTGGTAGTGCTATACGATTAACAATTAACTTTTTAGGTATTAGTTTCCAGTCTGTTTTTGTTAAATCTTCAACTTTCATTACTTCCCTAGTATGGTTTAAAACCAGCTTTCCCAAATTATTGAAATAAGCTAAATTTGGAATTTTTGACAAACTATCGTCATCTCTAATTTTTTTATTTTTCCAAGCCGATATTATCAAAGACAGAGAATGTTCACCTTCTCCTATTACTCCTATATCAAATGGTTTTTCCAGAGAATTGGGTAAAGCAGAAATATGGTACCCACCTAAAATTAGAATTGCTTTTGATTTTTTTCTAATTTTTTTTGCTAAATTTAAGGTTGTTTTGTAAAAAGGGGTAACAGTTGAAAATCCAATAATATCGGGTTGAAATTTATCTACAATTTTTTGAACATCATCGATACCACTATTAATAATTCTTATTTTTTTTCTATTTAGTTTTTTATTTTTTGTCAAATAACTAGCTAAACAAACTAAATTTAATGGTGGATAAAAAGTGCGGATATATTCACTATCCATTACATTTATTAATAATAATTTCGGTTCATTTTTCATTTAATAGTTTCTTTTAAAATTTATTTCTATGCTTAATTTTATCAATTGTTTTTTTCTTGTTTTGAATTGTATTTTTTAATATCATTCCTCTGCTTTTAATTTATTATGCCTTGTCATCTCTATCGGAGACTAAATATCTGCCACCTAATGGTAGAACGTTAGCTTTTAGAGTTGACTATTGTGCTTTAAGTCCCTCCATTAGCACTAAATTAGTTTTACTTGCGAGTTAACTATAATTTATAGGTCGTAGAAATTGAATTGTAGTGGTAAATTATCTTAATATTGGTTACAATCAAACCTTAGACATTTTTTACAATAAATATGTATAAAACAAAAAAACCTGTGTATCAGGAATCAATTAATGTTAGAGATTTTGTCTTTAATAATATTACGGCTTATGATGGTGATGCTACTTTTTTGGTGGGGCCAAGTGATAAAACTAATAAACTTTGGAATAAAGTTAAAAAACTTTTAAAAATGGAAATTGATAAAGGTGGTGTTTTATCTATTGATACTAAAATAGTATCTAATATAGTAAGCCATACTCCTGGTTATATTGATAAGGAATTGGAAGTAATAACAGGTTTGCAGACTGATAAACCACTAAAAAGAGCAATAAAACCAGCTGGTGGTATCAGAATGACAATGCATGCATGTGAAGAAAATGGTGCTCAAGTTTCATCAGATATAGTAAAAATTTTTACTGAATATAGAAAAACCCATAATGATGGGGTTTTTGCTGCATATACAGAAGAAATGAGACGTTTGAGAAAAACCGGTGTATTGACTGGTTTACCTGATGCATATGCTAGAGGCAGAATTATAGGAGATTATCGAAGAATTGCTTTGTATGGTGTTGATAAGCTTATTGTGGAAAAACAAAAAGATAAAGATAAATTGATTGGAGAAATGAACGATGAATTGATTCGTTTAAGAGAAGAAGTAAGTGAACAAATAACTGCTTTGGAAATGATGAAAGTTATGGCTGCTACTTATGGTTTCGATATTGGTCGACCAGCATTATCGGCAACTGAGGCAATACAATGGACATATTTAGCCTATTTGGCTGCTGTTAAAGAACATGATGGTGCAGCTATGAGTTTGGGAAATGTAAGTAATTTTTTTGACATCTACATAGAGAATGATTTAAAAAAAGGAATTTTAAATGAGGAAACAGCACAAGAATTAATTGATCAATTTGTAATGAAATTGAGATTGATAAGACATTTGAGAACAGCAGAATATAATGAATTATTTGCTGGTGACCCAACTTGGATTACTGAAGCTTTGGGTGGTTGTTGGACTAATGGTCAACATAAAGTAACAAAAACTACTTACAGATTTTTACAAACTTTGTACAATTTGGGACCATCGCCAGAACCAAACATGACAGTTTTATGGTCAAAAAAATTGCCAGACGAATTTAAGAAATTTTGTGCAAAAGTTTCGATTGATACTTCTTCAATTCAATATGAAAACGATGATTTGATGAGAGATTGCGGTTGTACTGATGATTACGGAATTAGTTGTTGTGTATCAATGTTGGAAACTGGAAAACAGATGCAATTTTTTGGAGCCAGATGTAATGTGGCTAAAGCCTTACTTTTGGCATTAAATGAAGGTGTTGATGAAATGACCGGAATAAAAATATTAGATGTAGATGCTGTCAAAGATGGTTATTTAGATTACAAAGAAGTTTGGAAAAGATACAAAGAAACATTAGCTTTTTTGGCAGAAAACTATGTCAACACAATGAATGTGATTCATTATATGCATGATAAATATTATTACGAAAGAGCTCAAATGGCCTTATTGGATACTGATGTAAAAAGAGTAATGGCATTTGGCGCTGCTGGTTTATCAGTTGTGGCTGATTCTTTATCAGCAATTAAATTTGCCAAAGTTAAACCAATTCGAAACGAACAAGGTGTGGCAACTGATTTTGAAATAAATGGTGATTACCCTAAATATGGTAATGATGATGATCGAGTGGATAATATTGCAAAAGAAATCGTAACATTTTTTAATAATGAACTTAAAAAACATCATATTTATCGAGATGCAAAACCAACGTTGTCAATTTTAACTATAACTTCCAATGTAGTTTATGGACATAAGACTGGAGCTACACCAGATGGAAGAAAGTCTGGTGAACCATTTGCTCCAGGAGCAAATCCAATGCATGGTCGTGATACAAGTGGAGCAATTGCGTCATTAAATTCAGTTACAAAGTTGGGTTATGAAAATGCACGAGATGGTATCTCAAATACATTTTCAACAACAATCAAAACTTTGGGTGGAACTGTTGATGAACAAGAAAATAATTTAATAAAATTACTTAATGGCTATTTTATAAAAGGCGGACATCATTTGAATGTAAATGTAATGGATAAATCGGTATTACTTAGAGCTATGGAACATCCAGAAGAATATCCTCAACTGACTATTCGAGTTTCTGGCTATGCTGTTAACTTTGTCAAATTGACTCGAGAACAGCAAGGAGAAGTTTTGGCCAGAACATTTTTTGAATCAATGTAAAAATATGTTGAGAGTACATTCAATTGAAACTTTTGGAACTCATGACGGTCCTGGATTGCGATTGGTGGTATTTTTACAAGGATGCAATATTCGTTGTTTGTATTGTCATAATCCAGATTTATTGACTTGTAATGGTGGTACGTTGACAAAGAGAAAAGAAATTTTGGCAATCACAGAAAAACAAAAAGAATATTTTGGAAATAATGGCGGTATTACTATTTCTGGCGGTGAGCCCACTTTACAGCCAAAAAGTTTAAACAAACTCTTTGAGGAATTAAATAAACGAAAAATTCACACTGCATTGGATACGAACGGAACTATTGTGTCTGATGATGTAAAAAAACTTTATAAAAAGACTGACTTATTGTTGTTGGATATCAAGCATATTGATGAAAAAATGCACATAAAGTTGACAGGAGCTTCAAATAAAAATGTTTTGGAAATGGCAAAATATAGGGAAAGTTTGCAAAAACCAATGTGGATTAGATATGTGTTGGTTCCAGGGTGGAATGATGAAGAAAAGTATCTTAGAGGTTTGGGCGAATATTTTAAAGATTATAAAACTATAGAAAAATTAGAAATACTTCCCTACCATACGTTGGGAGTCTATAAATACAAAGAACTGGGAATAAAATATAAACTTTCAAAAGTTAAACCACCTACTCAAGAAAGTATCAAAAATGCTCAAAAGATATTGAGTGAATACTTTTCTGAAGTGGTAGTGAAATAAGCCTAGTTGTTGTATAATAACAGCACTTTTGTACACTGCCCTGTCGTCTAATGGTAGGACATCAGCCTTTGGAGCTGGCTATTGTGGTTCGAATCCATGCAGGGCAACAAAATCGATATAATAAGTTATGCAAAAAGAAAGATTTAAAATGAGGGTAGCGGTTTATTTACTTTTGATTAAAGATAATCAAGTTTTATTGTCTCGAAGATTTAATACTGGTTGGATGGATGGTAAATATAGCCTGATTTCTGGTCATTTAGATGGTGATGAGACTGTAAGTGAGGCGATGATTCGAGAGGCTTTTGAAGAAGCTAAAATAAAGATCAAGAAAGAAGATTTGATTCCGGCAACTGTTATTGATCGAAAATCCGACGAAGAATATATTGATTTTTTCTTTGTAATAAACAAATGGGAAGGAAACCCAACTATTGGTGAACCAGAAAAGTGTGATGATTTGAGTTGGTTTCCGATAGATGATTTACCTAATAATTTATTGCCTTTTATAAAAGAAGCGATAAAAAATTACAAAAATAAAATAGCTTTTTTTGAAAGTGGTTGGAATTAATTTTTTTTGAAAAATAAGTTGACTTTTTGGTATTTTGAGATAGAATACTGACTGATCAGTCAGTATGAAAGAAGAATTAAAACGGATTTTTAAATCAAAAATGCTAATTGCTACTTTGGTGGCGGTAGTAATGCTGCCATTGATCTATGGAGGTTTATACTTATGGGCGTTTTGGGATCCGTATGAAAAATTGGATAATTTACCGGTAGCTATTGTTAACGAAGATAAGTGTGCGTTTAAACAAGATAAAAAAGATAAAACAAAATATTGTTTTGGACAAGATTTGGTAGATGAATTGAATACTGATAAAAAGATGAATTGGCAATTTGTGGATAGAGAAACGGCTAATAATGGTCTTAAAAATAAAAAATATTACACGATGGCAATAATCCCTGGTAATTTTTCTGAAAATGTTTTATCAGTAGATACTGACAATCCTCAACAAGCTAAAATTGAATTTAAATCAAGACAAGCTTCTAGTTTTATGGCGTCAAAGTTTAGTGATACTGCATTTGTAAAAATAAAAACAGCGTTGAATGAAAAGATATCCAAAGAATATTTTGATAATATTTTTTCGGAAACCAGAGACTCAGTTAAAGATTTACAAAAAGCGGTTGATGGTTCTAATGATTTGGTTGATGGTTTGATTGATGCTAAAAAAGGCAGTGATGATTTGTATGATGGAATTGATAAAGCTAATAGCGGAGCAGTTGATTTGAAAAATGGATTGAACACCCTACATAGTGGCGGTGAAAAGTTGGCCAATGGATCAAACAATGCTTACATAGGAACAATTTCATTAATAAATGGAGCAACAAGTTTAAATACGGGAATTTCAAATTTGGCTAGTGGTAGTTCTCAAGTGGTAGCAGCTGTTGATGGTTTATCTAATTATCAAACAATATTAATTCAATCAATTAATGCCTATTTAGCGGCTAATCCAAATGCTAGTTCATCGGCCGAATTACAAACAGCTTTGGTAATGGCAACAGGAGTTAATAATGGATTAGGTCAATTGAAAACTGGTTTAGTTGCTAGTAATCAAGGTATTAATCAAATTTATATTGGATCTACCAATTTAAAAAATGGTTTGACAAATTTATCGGTTGGAGTGAGTGATTTGGCTACTGGAAGTGCTAATTTGAGAGATGGTTTGGCATCTGCACTTGACGGTGACCAAACTTTAATTACTGGTCTGGAAAAAATTAAATCAGGAGAAAATGATTTGGGAAGCGGTTTGGCTGATGCTGTAGATGGATCAAAAGAATTGAGGGATAAACTAAAAGAATCGGTTGATAAAAATATTAAAAAAACTAATGAAAATAAAAATAAAATTCAATCAGAAGTGATGTCGGCACCGGTAGATATTCATGATATTTCGATTGATATTGTCAATAATAATGGAACAGGATTCGTACCATATTTCGTTCCCCTAGCCTTGTGGGTTGGCGGTATGGCAATTTTCTTTTTGGTTGATCTAAATATAAATAAAAAGAAGATTTGGAAACAATTTATGCCAAAATTTTGGGTATCTTTGATGGTTTCAATAATTCAAGTTTTAACTTTGGATTTGGTTTTAGTTAGATTTTTGGGATTAAAAGTTAATATGTTGTGGCAATTTGTGGCTTTTGGAATTTTGTTGGGTGGATGTTTTACTATTATTCAAATGTTTTTAACTTTGGCTTTTGGACTGCCCGGAAAATTTATTGGAATTGTTTTATTGATGTTGCAGCTTACTAGTAGTGCTGGTAGTTATCCAATAGAAACAGCCCCTGTATTTTTTCAAAAAATTGGTCCTTATTTACCAATGACTTATGCTGTATCAGCTCTAAGAGAATTGGTTTCTGGAAGTAATTTGGAAATCATTATTTATGATATAAAAATGATTTCTGTATTTGGATTGATTTTTATATTTGCTCTTATTTTTGATTTATTTAAGAAAAATGGGTTATCATCAATAAAACATCTATGGATAAAAAAAACAAAATAATAATGGCGGCAATTTCTGAATTTGCTAAAAATGGATTTGAAAAAGCATCAATGGATGCGGTAGCCTTAAAAGCTAAGGTAGCCAAAGGAACAATTTTTTATCATTTTAAATCTAAAGATATTTTATTTGCTCAGATAGTAGTAGAAGGAAAGTGTAAATTAGAAAAAAAAATAATTAATGAAACTGAAGATATAGAATCTAACATTGGTAAAATTGAAAAAATAATTGAAATCGAAATTAATTTCATCAAAAAATACCATGATCTTTTTTCAGTTTATTTAGGTGATGTGATTAAAAAATCAGTATCTTTGGAAACAGTAAGAAATATTTTAAACAAAGGTAAAGATAATGGTGAGTTTAGAAATGATCTAAATATAGAAATGGCTTCATTATCAATGTTTTGGTCAGTAGCAATGGTTTGCTTAAATTCTAAAAAAGTTGACTTGAAAGCAATGAAAAAAATGGTTTTGGGTAGTATTAAAAGTTGATTTTTTAATCCTATAATATTTGACTTTTGAGAGGTTTTGTGGTAGTATTACTCGTTAATCTAAATTAGATTAATAAATTTTCCATCAAAAAACATTGGCGATGGGCTAGTACTTTGAAAAAATCGACGGTAGTCTTTGGCAGTTTTGTGAACACAAGATTTTGTGTTTAGAAAACTGTCGAAGACAGAAATAAAAAACAAGAATAAAAAAAGCGAAAAGGAGAAAAATTCTATGTGTAAAGCAAAATCCCAATTTGGTGTAGGTAGGTTAAAAGAAGACGAAAAAGCACGGGAAGAACTCAAAAGTGCTCTTCGTAGGAGGGATATGAAAAAAGCAGAGATTGCTGCGGTGCAGTATGCAAGTTTTCATCCGGCCCTCAAAGAACAATCGGTCCACGAGTCTGGTTGGGATGTCAAGGTTATTATGAAAGATGACGGAAATTATTCTGTTATCTTTTCTAAGCCTGTAAAGAAGTGGAGAAAACCACTTTTTAGCCGTCGGTAATGATGGAAAAGAAGCGCTTGGTGCGTGTGATTAAGAAAAATATTTGTTGTGACACAAAATGCTTGTGTTAATAATAAATTTATTTCTTAATCACACAACCCCGGCGCTTTTTTCTTGCTTATTTTTGGAGAGATGATGGTGTGGCAGTGGTTGAAACAGTGGAAATTGGAGTTTGAGGAATCGGAGTAGGTAAGACTATTTTTTGTTGTTCCATTACTTTTAAAACATCCCAATTAATACTTTTATAAGAGATAACACCAGCGATAGTTAAGAATATTAATAAAAGAGATATGAGAATATAGATTATTGTATTGTTTTCTTTCATAGACTATTTTTGACGAATAACTTGATAAGTTATTGGGTAAGAAATAAAAATAGCTGGTGATTCTTCGAGTAAATATCGTTGAAAATCTTGATAAATCTTTTTACGTTCAATTGTGTCAATAGTAGTTCGTCCATCTTCTAAAAGTTTATCAATACGAGAATTATCTAATTTGGTAATATTAGTATTAGTTTGAGTTGAATGCCAAAAAGAGTATTGATCGGGATCTTTAGTAGTAGAACTGTAAGATAAAATGGCATCAAAATTTTGATAATCGATTTGGTTTATTACTGATAAAGTAACTTCGATGCCTAAAATATTAGCCCAAGAATTTTTGATTTCTTCAGCTAATGACAAAAGACTACGATTATTAACTACTAAATTAATTTTTGGAAGTTCTTCTTTTTTGAAAAGTTCTTTAGCACGAGTTGAGTTTAAATTGTATTCTTTTATGGAAGAATTGTAGGCCCAAGATGTGGGAGAAATTGGCCCAATACAACGTTCGTTTTTGTCTCTTGGCTTTGGAGTGGCATAGGCTAAGGCTTGACGAATTTGTTTGCTTATTTTTTGAGTGTTTAAAAAAACAGCGACATAACGGTCATTAGTAGAAATATCTTTAGTAATTTTAATTTTTTTCCAATTTGAAAGTTCTTGTGGAAGAGAATTAATTTTTATTTCATCAACATTACCTAATTTAAAAGCATTTACAACGTCAGTTTCATTTGAATAGAATCGGTATTCAATTGATGATTGATTTTTATCGGTAGATTTTAATGAAATATTTTTTATATAACCATCTTGGTAAATAATTTTTTTTACTTGATAATTACCCATTCCAATCAATCCCTTTTTAAATAATGGTTGACTAAGTGACGATAATAAAGGAGCAAATGGAGAAGAAAGACTAATCTTTAATTGATCCTCTGATAGTGGTGTTATAGTGGCACCGAAAATTTGATAGTTAACATCGTAAGCAGTGAGTTTTTTTCCATTATGCCAATAAATATTATTATTGAGAGTAAAGATGTAATCTTTATTTTCATTTTCAGCACTAATAGATTTAACTAATATTGATTTTTCTGGTTTGTTATTTTCGGATATAGTTGTCAGACCGTAACTTATTTTTTGGGAAACTTCGTCAGGTAAATTATTGGCAGTATACAAACCCTCTAATCCAATTATTTTAGTGTGAAAACTGGGTGATTGATAAAACTTAAGTAATTGTTGATGGAAAACAACTATGGGAATTAAAATAATCAATCCAATAAGAAAATACACAAATTTTCTCTTAATATAAGAGATAATATATTCAATCTTAAAATGAATTTTGGTAAACAAGTTAGATAAGGGTTTGAATTATTGATGAAATTAGAAACAAGACAATGACAGTAATAGTAATATTAAAAATAACTTTTTCCCAGCCTCTTTTTTCAAAATTAGTGGTTGACATAATATTTGATCTAGATTCACTATCTCCATTTGACTGAAGAAAAATAAGAGTAGCTAAAACTAAAGATAAAACAATTTGGATAATGATTAATGCAGTTTTCATGATTTTTGAACTTTTTTATGAACTATTAGATTAAAAAAATAAAGAATTAAACTTATTGTAATAGAAGTTATTAAATAAGCAAAAAAATTAGTGAAGGTTAACTGAGGTATTTTAAGACCCCAAAAAGTAGTGGCTGGTGAATCAATATTTTTAATTTGAAAATCAGAGAAGATAAAAGTAACTAAATAAAGACCAAAAGTATTGATAATAATTCTAAATGTTCCCAGCGTTAATATATTGATTGGTAGAAGAAGTATTTTGATAATAGGTTTAAGAATTACCTCAAAAATACTTAAAATAAATGCAGTTTTGATTATTGTCCAAGGTATGGTTTGAAAAAAAAGATTACCCCAAATTTGGTTAGCGGTAATTAAGGTAAAAGTTAATAATAAAGTAAATTTAAATATTTTTTTCATGATCTGCGTTTTCTATTAAATATTATACCGCCAAATCCGACTAAAGTGACTACGATACCTAAAATTATAATTAAATTAAAATAGAAATGATTATTATCTATTGAAAAATTAGCTTTCTGATTATTATCAGAACTAACAATAATATTAATTTTTGGAGAAAAATTTTCTTGAGGGAGTGGAACTTCGACAAAAGAAAGCGGAGCAATTAAATTAACATGTTGATTCCAATTTTTATTTTTGATTTTGAAATTCAGATTAGTGATGGCGTTTAAATTTGGATTATATACTTTGATAGTTTGATTTTTAAATATTGAAGAAGATATTTTTTTAATTTCTAATGGAAAAAAATTAGAAACGAGTTCGGTTTTAGAAAAATTGATCATTATAGTTTTGACATTTTGGTTGTCTTTATATGAACCAGGGGTGATAGGATTTTGACTATCTAAACCATGAAAAACAAAGGCAATATGGTTTGGGTCGAGATCGTTAAAAAAATCAACGCCACTAGTGGTTTTGGTCCAAGTAGGATCGATGGATATCCAGGCTTTTTTGGAATTATCGTAATATTGTGGCCAAGCGTGAAGAATATCAGTATTTTCATTTAGTGGTTTTATTTTGGGATTATTAGTATAAGCGAAACCTTCTACCTCTCGAGCAGGAATACCTTTAATTCTAGCTAATGTGACAAAAAGATCTGTAAATTCAGTACAAAGTGAATCGTTAGGATTGATAATAGCTTGGTCGGCACCTTTTCGATATGATAGTTCAAAATTTGATGTTTTATAGTTAAGATGATCGACGACATAATTAAAAATATCTTTTGGAGTATTTAGAGTTTGGGCGATTTCTATAAGTTGTTGGTTTTGAGTAGGCCAATAGTTTTGTGATTTCAAATAAAGGTTTTGATTAATTTCAGCTAGAGTTTGGTTGGAATGAATAATTTTGGCTTGTCCAGAGATATTAATTTCTAATTTTTGATTGGCAGAAAGCTGATATTCAGCCAACCAATTTCCATCTTGATCGATGATTATATCTTGAGGTTGAGGATCAATTTTTTGATAAGTAACCTTTTGATTGTCGGTTTGAGGAGGAATAGCGATTTGTTGAATTTTTGAATAATTTGAAGAGTTAGAAAGAAAATATTTAAGGTTAAAATCAAAAAGTTGATAATCACCAAAAATTAATAAAATATTTTTATTCTTAACATTTTCTGTAGTGAAATAAATTTGAGTTTGTTGATTTAAGTTGTTAATTTGATTTGGATTGGAAGAGGCGAAAGAAAGATTACCAAATGAAGTTGGAAGTAAAATAGTTAAATTAACCGAATCTTGATTTTGAATTTGTTGAAAATCAGGCAAACTTATTTCCCAAGTATTACCTTTTTGAGTAGCAAATTTGGGAATAGTGTAATTGAGGCTAAATTTAGTAATTTGATTTTTTCCAATAGAAGCTTGGTTAAATTTTAAATAAATTTGAGTTTGATCCCCTACCACTTCTGTCTTTTGAAGGATGTTACCAAAATTATCATTGCTGGTAATATTAGAAATATTTGAAGAAGATATCGTGATTTGATAATTTTGTGGGTAAATTTCGGAATAATTATTAACAAGTTCTGATTCTTGGGTAACATAAGCATTACCAAGATTATCTATTTGATAGTTTATTTTTTGATTGAGAGTAAATTCTTGATTGGCAAAAAC
>CAZLAG010000006.1:0-12386 GCA_964557475.1 uncultured Gammaproteobacteria bacterium | reverse complement strand
ATTGACTTCGGGTATTGTTCGTGTAATATTAGTCTATGGTAAAAACTTTATATCGAAGACAAAAACAAATTTTGGATTATATTTCCAAAAACATTGAAAAGTTTGGTTATGCTCCAACATTAACGGAAATTGCCCAATATTTGGGTTTATCATCTTTATCAACAGTCCATGAACATTTAGCAGTATTAGAAAAGAAAGGTTTAATTAGAAGGTATAAAGGAGCTGTGAGAGGAATCGAAGTTCTTGATACTTTAGAAGATAATGAAAAGAAAAATAATTATGGAATGATAGAGTTGCCAGTATTGGGATTTATTGCTTGTGGAGAGCCAATAGAACCTTATACTGACCCAAATGCAACTCTGTCGGTGGATTCTAATTTAATTAAACATGGAGATAAATCTTTTGTATTACAAGCAAAAGGAGATTCAATGATGGATGATGGTATATTAAGTGGTGATTATGTTGTTGTGAAAGAACAATCGATGGCTAATAACGGAGATATTGTGGTGGCTGTCTTAAGAAATGGTTTTGCTACATTAAAAAGATTTTATAAAGAAGCGACAAGAATTAGACTACAACCAGCAAATTCAACCATGTCCCCTATTTATGTAACTGATGTAGAAATAAGAGGAAAAGTAGTGGCAGTTATTAGACAATTTAATTAATATGCTTTATATAATTGCAACACCAATTGGAAATTTAGGTGATATTAGTTTAAGGGCTTTGGAAGTTTTGAAAAAAGTAGGCTATCTATTGTGCGAAGATACTAGGAATACAGGAATGTTACTTACTAATTTGGGAATTAAAAATAAACCAAAATTAATTTCTTTTTACGATGAAGTAGAGGAACAAAAAATTCCAGAAGTAATAAAATTGTTGTCAGAAAATAACGAAATTGGATTAGTAACTGATGCAGGAACTCCAATAATTTCTGATCCAGGATGGAAGTTAGTAAAGAAATGCCGATCTTTGGGTATTGAATATACAGCTTTACCAGGCGCTTGTGCAGCAATTGATGCTTTGGTATTGTCAGGAATTCCGTCAGGAAGATTTTCTTTTTTAGGATTTTTACCAAAAAAGACTGGTGAGAGAAAAAAGATTTTAGAAAGGTATAAAAATATCGATGGGGCAAAAATTATTTATGAATCCCCTTTTAGGGTCAAAAAATTGGAAACAGAAATAAAAGAAGTTTTTGGAGATGTAAATTTAGTAATAATTAGAGAAGCCACTAAAAAATTTGAGGAAATTTTAACTACTGTTAATAAAGAAATTAAAGGTGAAGTAGTAGTTATTTTTGAGTAACTTTCTTTTTTTCGGCAGCGGCAACTATTTCTCTGGTAGCATCTATGGCGTCTGGACTGACAGAAATACTAGTAGCTCCCCATTTGACTAATTTTTCAACTAGTTCTGGATAATTACTTGGTGCTTGGCCACAGATAGAGCATAAAATTCCTCGTTTTTTGGCTTTGGTAATTAATCTTTTGAGTGACCAAAGGACTGCAGGATCCATCTCGTTGAAACTTTTTGCAACTTCACCATTATCACGGTCTAAGCCAAGGGTAAGCATAGTTAAATCATTACTACCAATAGAAATTCCATCAATACCGACATCAATAAATTTATCGAGTTGGATGACATTACTAGGAATTTCGGTCATCATTAAAAATTTAAAAGATGGTGATCGAAGAAGTCCGGCATCAGAAACAATTTTTTTGACCTCTGTTAATTCTTGTGGAGTACGAACAAATGGAATCATTAACCAAATATTTTTATAACCATATTTATTACGAACTAATTTTATAGCCTCAAGCTCCATATTAAAAACTTCTGGAGAAGCAATATAACGAGAAGCACCACGAAAACCCAACATAGGATTTGACTCTTCCGGCTCATAAAGTTTTCCCCATTTTAAATGACGATACTCATTGGTTTTGAAATCAGTGGCACGATAAACGACTGGACGTGGACTAAAGCTTTTACAAAATTTTAATAAATCTTTGGTCAATTCTAAAATAAATTCTTTTTGTCTACCTTCGGCAATCATGTGTTTTGGATGAATGCCAATATTGGCCATCATAAATTCAGCTCTTAGAAGACCAATACCATCAACATTTCTTTTGGCTACAGTTTCAGCGATATCTGGTTCACCTAAATTAACATAAATTTTGGTGGCAGTCTTAAGTTTAGAATCAATATTTATTTCTTTCTTTTGAATATTTTTGGAAAAATCACCTTTCCATATTTTTCCGGTGGTACCGTCTAAAGTAACAATATCTCCTTCTTTAAAGTCTTTAGTGGCTGTTTTGGTACCGACGACACAAGGAACTCCTAATTCACGACTGACAATGGCAGCATGTGATGTTTGGCCGCCTTTATCGGTGATAATTCCATTTACTTTTTTCATAGCAGGGACAAAATCTGGTGTGGTCATGCTAGTTACTAGAATATGACCTTTTTGAGCTCGGGTTATTTCTTTTGGGTCTTTAATAATAATTACAATTCCAGAAGCTGTTCCTGGACTAGCTGGTTCTCCGGTTAAGTCTGGATTTTGTTCTATTGCAGCTGCTTGATCTTCAATTTTTTTAGTGGTTGTAGCTAAAGTAGTGATAGGTCTGGTTTGAACAATATAAAGTTGACCTCGATCAATAGCAAATTCAATATCTTGTGGACGACCGTAATGGTTGTTTAACTTTTGACCAATTTTAGCGATTTTTAGAGCCATAGCCTTATCAATTTTCTTCTTATTTCTTTTACTTTTTGGAACTGGAGCTTCTTTGGTTTCGTCTTTTCCTCGAATTAATTGAATACTTTGATGTACATGATTTTCAGAAATTATTTTCCATTCATTTTTATCAACAACAAATTGATCAGGAGTAATTTTTCCTTGAACGATATATTCACCAAGGCCCCAAATAGTCTCGACAATAATTTCATTTTTAGCACCAGTAACAGGATTAGCGGTAAACATTATTCCAGAAATTTCTGAATTGACTAATTTTTGAACTGGAACAGCAACACCGATCTTAAAATGATCATAATGTTTTTTAACTTGATAAAAAATTGATCTGGAAGTAAAAAGACTAGACCAACATTCTCTAACGCGCTGAAGAACATTGCTTTCTCCAATGACATTTAAAAAAGTATCTCCTTGTCCGGCAAATGAAGCATCAGCAGAATCTTCGGCGGTAGCAGAAGTTCTAACAGCGACAGGGACATTTTTTAAACCACCAAAGCCAGAAAGTTTTTTGTAAGCCTTCATTATTTCTATAGAGAGTTCTTGGTTTAGTGGAGCTTTGCGAATAATAGATCTAATTCTTTTTGAGGCATCATCTAATTGATCAGGTTGGTCGACATCGGTTGTTTTAAGGATATCTTGAATAATCTTTTTTAGATTATTTTCTTCTATAAAATTATAATAGGCCTTTGAAGTAACTACAAAACCATTTGGAATTGGAATTCCTAAATTATACATTTCACCTAGGTTCCCTCCTTTACCGCCAACAAGATTAACATCTTCAATTCCTAATTGATTGAACCAAAGAACATTTGAATCTTTTTTTATCATATAAAAAGAATAGCAGATATTTTTAATTTTGTTTGTTAGCAATAATTTATTAAGACTGCTAAATAAGAAATTAAAAAAAATATTGCCTATTTTATGGGTAAATATGTTATATATAACAATATATATAAAAATATCACAATAAATATCTTAATATATCGTCTACTTGATTAAATTAATTAAGATTCTTTGAAGAGCAATTTCTTTGGGTATAGCTAATTGACCATTTTTACTTTGAAAATCTAATTCGATTAATTGAATATAAGTTTTTTCAAGATTTTTTTTATCAAAAGAAGAATAACTAGTAATCTGCTTTCTTAAATTATTTTTGACAAAAAATAAAAATAGTTCGAATGGTTCTTGTTCGATTACTTTTTGGTATAAAGGAATAAATTTGGAAATATTTTTGGGTCGAATTTGATTTAAACAAGAAAATAATACTTTATTTACTGGAAAATGATTGATTTTGGCTTGGGGAAATATTTTAGTTTGTGTTGGAGTTAAAGTTTTATCTTGCCAAATATAAATATCGTTTTGAGAGTCATCTTGAATAAGATTAATAATCTTGTCTAAGATAATTTTGGGAATAGAAAATAGATTGGTTATAACTAAAATTTTTTGGGAACCAAAAAGTGAAGGACTATTGAGAAAATTGTTGACTAGATCAAGATTAATATTTTTAACATCAAGGCGAAAAATATCTCGATTTTGTTGTTGGTCTATTTGTTGATTGAAAGCAGATCGGCTGGCGTATTGATCGTCACCATGGAAAATATAAATCATGATCAAGTTTATCAAATTTTAAGTTTTCGATTGATTGATGAATATTGGGGAGTCTTTTGATAAAATAACTCTGTCACTGAATGGCTCCATCGTCTAGTGGCCTAGGACACCTGGCTTTCATCCAGGTAATCGTGGGTTCGACTCCCACTGGAGTCACATTTTGTTTTTAAGAGAGAAGATTTGTTTTTGAAGGCGGGTTTTATGACGAAGAATGATGAGAATAGATCCAAACAAAACTGGCCAAAATAATTTTGGCTCGATTAGGGAAATAATAGGAATGGCAATTAGTTCACCTATGAGACGTCCAATAATTTGATCTGAAATTGATTGAAAAATGATTTTTGAAGTAATTTTTTGATGTTTAAAAACACGAAAAATGATTTCAGTAATTAAAGAGGTAAGGAAAATAATTAATAACCAATATAAAAATATAGAAAAACGAAAATACATTAATATTCCCATAAAACAGGCGGCTCCCCTACCTCCTTTACCTTTTAACAAAATTGGATAATTATGACCTAGAATTATAAAAAAAGTTGAAAGAGTGGTGGTTATAGTGAAGTTTAAATTGAATTTAAGTGACAAATAAATAGCAGTAGCAGCTTTAAAACAATCAAACAGCCAAACAAAAAGAAAACTAAAAATAGCCACAACTAATCCTTTTTCTTTTTTAGTAATTCTTAGTGTATTCATGGCTCCCATATTGCCAGACTCACTTGATCTAACGTCTTTTTTGGTAACAATTTTTACTAATATAAGAGCGGTGGGAATAGATCCTAGAAAATAAGAAATAAAACAAATTAATATATAGTTCATATATTTTGTGGTAAAACAGCAACTGAAATTGAACCTGGTCCTCCATGAACTCCAAGTACTGGCGAAAGTTCAGAAATATGAATTATTTGTAATTTTGTTAAATCTAAACTATTTTTAAATTTATTAATTATATTTAAATTACAACTATGTTGAATAATTACTTTCAATGGCAATCCTAAAGTGTTTGTTTTTCTTATTATTTGATTTAAATATTTGCGTACCAAAAAGATACAGATTTGTGACCAAAATAAATTTTCATAATGCCAATATTTTTTGGAGTTAAATATAATGTGGGTCGAAAATTAAATTTTTGAGCAAAATTAACTATTTTGGCTTTATTTCCAGCTACACGTCCACCTTTTACAGCCCAAGATATTTTGTCTGGAGTAACAAAGACCTTAAGATTGTTACTAATAGTAAAAAGCGTTTTTTCAATTTGTTGATATGAATAACCTTGTTTGATTAATTCAGTGGCTTTAATAGTTAGAAACGCTTGTCCTGGTCCGACTTGGCGAAAATCAGGAATAATAACTCGATTTTGATCAGATGTGTGTAAAAAAGACCTTGCTTGAAGTGAGCAATTATAAGAGCCAGAAATTGCAGATGAAGCTGTAATACAAATAATAAAATTATACTTTTTAAGTTGCTCTTTAAAGGCAATTAAAAAACTTTGAGGTGATGGTTGAGAAGTTTTTGGCCAACCATATTTTTCGGTTTGATTTTCAAAAAGTTTCATTTTTTGGTAAATAGAAACTTTTGGATCAGTTATTTTTTGATCAACTTTTTCCCATTTGGCTTTAAACTGAACAACAGAGACATCATTTTCTAAAGTAAAATCAGGATCTAAACTAGCAGTGCTATCAACTACTAAACCAATTTCTTGTTTATGATTGTTATTTTCTTCAACTTGTTGAGTCATGTCAGTTGTTTTAGTATTGATGACTATTCCGTATTGAGAAATTAAATTAATTACTTCATCTGGTAAATCTGTATGGATATGAATTTTAATTTTTTGATTAGCCTGGACAATATCAAGGCAATTTCCATAATTAATCAATTGGCTGATTATCTTTTCTTTGGTTATCTTAGGTGATTGAATCAAAGAAATTACCTCATATCGATGATCAATTATTTGTAAAAAACTAGTAGTTTTTTGAGATATTTTTTGGGTAGTATTAAAATGATATTTTTTACCATTTAATCCATCTAAAAACCCCTCTAACATTAAAAGAAAACCATAACCACCAGCATCAACTGTATTGGTTTTTTGATATAAGTCCATTTTTAACTGGGTGGCATCTAAAGATTTTTTGGCTTTTTTAATAGCTGTTTGAAGGGCTTTTTGAAAACTATCTTTTGTAGTTGAATTGGAAAGACTATTACTAGCTGCCTGAATAACATCTAGAATAGTTCCTTCTTTTGGATTTTGAATTGATTCGTAAGCAGATATCATACCTTGAGAAAAGGCTTGGTTGAAATCGGAAATAGAAATAGTGTCGTTGCTTAAATTTGATAAAAAACCATTTAAAAAACCAGTAACAATAATACCGACATTTCCAGATGCATTACAAATAGCTCCATCAACAGCTATGTCTCGGAGTTTGGTTATATTTGAGATTTTTTTTGGATGGATAGAATCGTAAACTCCTTGTAAAGTGGCAGTTAAATTGTCTCCTGTATCTTTATCTGGCACAGGAAACATGTTGATTGAGTTAATTGATTCTTTTTTGGAAATAACTTTTTGATAGGCCGAAATTAACATTTGACGAAGAGTCTCTGGTGTAATGAATTGGAGCTTCATTTTGTAGTTAGAAAAATTTAGAAATAGAGTCTTGAAATTCTTTGAGCAATTTTGCCATTGGTTTTTTGCCAGCTAGACCAACTGAAATTCCGATAGCTAAACTAATAGCTAAAGCAAAACCAATAAAGATGATAATGATTAATTGAGGAACAATTTGTAGTTGAAAAAGAATGGCTAAAAATGTAAGAACTCTAATTGACCAATCAATTATTTTGGCTAAAAATCTTGAATAAGTGATTTCTTTTGAGGTTTTGGTGCCGACTACAATTTTTTGAATGAAATCAATGGAATAAATTGAAATTATAAATATAATAATAGAAGTAAAAATGTTGGGATAATAGAGAATAATTTTAGTTAATAGATTGGATAATGCTAAAAGATTGACGGCTTCACAAAAGAACATAGCAAAAAGAGTTATAAAGAAAAATTGAACAATAGTAGAGATTAATTTTCCAACATCAATATTTGGTTCAAACTTTTTAACTGTTCCACTTAACCCGACTCGACTAATAGCACTATCAAAATGAATATTTTTAAGAAATTCAAGACAAATTTTTTTGACCCAAAAAGCAACTAATACACCTGCTAAAAAAAGAATGAAAGCGCGAATTAGATCTATCTGAGTAGTATTGGTAAGATTAAAAATGTTTAAGATAAACCAATTCATATTTTGTTTTCCTTTCCTCTGATTAATTTTTTAATATTTTTTTGGTGAGCGACAAAGATAATAAGAGTAAAAGCTGTTCCTATGACAATACTAGCAAAAGAATGAAATTTAATCCAGAAAAATATTGGAATAGAGATAGCCATGATTAAATTAGTTAAACTCATGAATCGACTGGTAAATAAAATTAATAACCAAACAACAAACCAGACTAAAATAAATTTCCAACCAAAAACAGCTGCTAGTAAGCCATAAGTACAGCTAACTCCTTTACCACCTTTAAAATTTAAAAATATGGAAAATATATGACCTAAAATTGGCAATAAGGATAAAATTAATTTTTCAATTAAACTGAGTTGAGGTAAAGAGAAAACAAATAAACAAAAAAAATATGATTTTAAAAAATCTAAAATTCCAACAATTAAAAAACCTTTAATACCGAATTGACGAGAAATATTAGTAGCACCAATATTGCCACTACCGAAACGTCTAATATCAAGGTGATTTATTTTTCCAAAAATGTAACCAAAAGGGATACTACCAACTAAATAGCCTAAAAAAAACAAAACTATAAAATGTATGTTCACCAAATGATTATATTCGATAATGAGGTAAAATGAGAAATGGAAGTAAAAATAGAAGAATCGTGGAAGAAAATATTAGAAAAAGAATTTGATGAAAAATATTTTGAAGAATTAATTAGTTTTGTAAAATCGGAATATCAAAAATCAACTGTTTATCCACCAGCTAAATTTATTTTTAATGCTTTTAATTTAACTCCATTTAATAAAGTGAAAGTGGTAATTTTGGGACAAGACCCGTATCATGGTCCAAATCAAGCCAATGGATTGGCATTTTCGGTAAATGATAATATTCCAACTCCCCCATCGTTAATTAATATCTATAAAGAAATTGAGTCTGATTTGGGAATTAGGACAAAAAATAAAAATGGAAATTTGGAAAATTGGGCAAAACAAGGAGTGTTAATGTTGAATGCCACTTTAACTGTTAGATCTGCACAAGCTGGATCACATCAAAATAAAGGTTGGGAAAAATTTACTGATGCAGTAATAAAGATATTGTCAGACCAAAAAGAAAATTTAGTTTTTATTTTATGGGGAGCTTATGCCCAAAAAAAAGGATCTGTAATTGATGAAAATAAACATATGGTGATTAAGTCAGCTCACCCATCACCATTGTCAGCTTATAATGGTTTTTTTGGATCAAAACCATTCTCTCAAACAAATACTTATTTGATTTTTAATGGAGAACAACCGATAGAGTGGTAAATTTAATATTCTTTAACTATCTCTTCGCCATTTAAAACTCGCAGAGTGCCATCACGAAGAGCCTCTAATTCTTTTTCTCCTGGAATGACGGTGACACCAATGTTTACTTGTTTTAAATATTGAGTAATTCTATCTGTTAAAAGTTTCCATTGTGCAATTCCTCCAGTAAGAATTATTTGATCTACTGGCTCACCTTCAAAATCAGGAATGATATGACAAATATAACGAGCAAAACCAGTTATCATTTCATCTACAATATCTTTTGTATTTTTATCTAAACTATCATAATTTACATTTAGATAATAAACATCTTTAGTATTGAGAAGTGAAAATAATCCACCGCCACCAAGGATTTTGTGTAAAATTTCTTCTTTGGTAAATTTATTCGAAAAACATAATTCAACTAATTGTTGTGATGGTAAATAACCGGATCTTTCTGGAGTAAATGGTCCTTCTCCAGGAATAGCATTAATGACATTAATAGTTTTACCTTTTTTATGAGCACCGAAAGAAGAACCACCACCAAAATGAGCCACAATAAGATTTAAATCTTCATATTTTTTGCCAATGGATTTGGCATATTCTCTGGCAATAGCTTTTTGATTGAGAGCATGCCACCCAGCGTATCTTTTAATTTCAGCAATACCAGTAATTTTTTTCTTTGGTTCAATTTCGTCAGTAGTGACAGGATCAACTATAAAAGCCTTATCAGTAATATTAAAATTTTGAGCAGTTTTTAGAGCCAATGGAGCCCCTAAATTTGAAGCATGATTAGCAATTGGACGGTGATAAAGATCGTCAATCATTTTGTCATTTATTTGATAAGTCCCTGATGGAATTGGGGGCAACATGCCTCCACGACCAACAACGGCATCAAGATGATCAATATGATTTTGTTGTAGCAAATCTTCAATAGCTTGATATCTATCTTCAATTTGATCTAAAACACTTCCTGGACGACTAAATTTTTTTTGAAATTCTTGATCTTGAGCGTGATCTATTTTAGTTTCAAAAATAATTTCTTGATTGTCGTAAATAGCTAATTTGGTTGTAGTAGAGCCTGGATTAATGACGAGTATTTTCATATCTTATGATTATAATACCTAAAATGATAAAAATTAAACTTAAAAATTGGGCAAAAGTAATAATGGAAAATGGAATGGTGTCGGTACGGATAAATTCTAATATAAATCTGATAATTCCATAATAAATCAAATATATTGCTGTTTGATGATGTTTTAATTTTTTTATAAAAAAGAAAAATACAAAAAGTAGAATTGATTCAAACAACCAAACTGGTTCATTGTTGGCTCCATAAATTTCATGATTAAAAAAGTTTCCCCAACGACCAATGCTTTGGCATAAAGGGATTATAGGAACAATAAAATTAGTAATATTTAAAAATTTGATTTTGTTTTTTTTGGAAAAAATATATATAAAAGTAATTCCACCCATAAGTCCACCAAAAATTCCCAATCCTCCACCTCGAAGATTTAAAATTTGAATTGGATTTTGATAAAAATAATTCCAAGCAGCGATAACTCCATAGACTCTAGCTCCGACAATAGCAGAAATAATGATTCCTAAAATAAAATTATCTTCTTTATTTTTGGGAATTAATGAATTCTTTTTTTGAAAATAAGTTATACCAATTACTAGGGCAATACCAATAATGAATCCGTAAATTGACATAGTTATTAACTATTCGTCGTCTTTGAATAATAATGTTTTTTTAATTATACCTAAATCGAAATTATTAATTGCTCCATCTAAATTCAAATCATATAAAGTTTTGCAGTTTAAATAATTACCTAAATTGTTTTTTATAAATGAAAAATCTAGATTATTAATTATTCCATTTTTATCTATATCTCCTGCTAATAATGAATACTCAGAGAAATCGTAAATTTTTGTTCCTTCTAAATCAATATTGCAACTATTATTATTTGTAACTTTTTCTTTTTGATTATCTAGACACATTTTTTGTTGTAAATGAAATGGTCCTCTAATTTTAATAAAAATTGACTTATCTGATTTTTGAAAAATTGAAGGGTCTAATTGTAACTTACTTATTTGAAATACTTGTTCACCTTTTGAATTAGTTTCATTAATAATTGGATCAATGTTTATATCGGAAATTGTCTGAGTTTTGTTTTTTAAAAAATCAATTATTTCTACATCTATTTTTAATTGATCAAAACATTTTTGATTGTCTGGTTTAATTCCTTGAAATGCAATTTTAAAATTTATATTTGGAGAAAAATTATCTGTTTTTGTAGTCGTAATTGTATTAGATGATAAATCAGAGTTGTTTGTTTTTTTAATAAAAATAGGATTAGACCATGCTATAGAATCGGATTTTAATACCTTTACCCTGACATACTTTTCTTCTCCGCTTGGAGAATAAGACAAAGTAGTATCATTGTTTGATTGTTTTACCACCTTACTATCAGATATAAATAAAATTGTTGTCCCAATATTTGTATTCACAGTAATACTGTCAATACTAGTTGTTATATCTAGACTAATTTCTGGTTGATCTTTTGGAATATGTAGCGAATAGAAATTACCTTTTTTAATATTATTAAAAATGTCATCTCTATTTAGACTTTGGGCAAAAACACGAATAAAAGAACTACCGCAATTTGAATCATTACCATAATTATGGCAATCATCTGAAGCAAATCCCCAAATTTTTTTACCAGAACTTAAAATTTTATCCCAATAATATTCGTGATCTCCATTATTCCAAACTTCAATACCATTGTAGTTACTAATTCTATTTAATTTATCGTCAGTCCAATAATCACTTTGTCTATCTGGATGGTTAATGATTTTAATTTTATTAGAGTCATCAATTTTTAATTCATCAATAGAAATACCAGTACTTTCTGAATTAAGTTCATTTACTAAAACTTTATTACTTATTGTATTAATATGACCGGTATTATCATAATCCTCATCTATAAATCTTTCCATTCCTGGTAAAGTTAAGATATCAACGCCGGTATTATTATTTTCTTGTAAAGATTTTATTTTGGAACTATTGTTTGAAGGATAATTGAGATGGTCAGTCAATGAAATAAAATCATAATTTAAGTTTTTATAAAATTGAAAAACATGAGTTGGGTCAATATTATTTTCAGCATCTGAAATATTTGAATGACAATGAATACTACCTTTAAAAGATCTTATTTGAGGATTTAAATATGGACTTTCCAAAAAAAATTCAGATATTTGATTATTTGTGGTAGCTTTTGATCTATTTTCTTGACTTTTTTGAGTTAATTTTGAAGCAAGTAATATTAAAGAAAATGATACTAGGCTGATAATGATGGAGATAAATACTTTTTTCTTAAAATTCGCTGGATTCACTTATAAATTATACCCTATTTAAGGAATAGGCATTTTTTGTGTGTGGGTCCTGCGGGACTCGAACCCGCGACCAATTGCTTAAAAGGCAACTGCTCT
>CAZLAG010000005.1:24259-25613 GCA_964557475.1 uncultured Gammaproteobacteria bacterium | reverse complement strand
GAGTATTTTTTCTTTCATCGTAAAAATGAAAATATATTTTACTGGTAAGATAGGCTCTATCTTTTAAAGATTTGATAATAGTTTTGTCATCAAACTCAATAGTTTCTTTAAATATTTCTGGATCTGGAAAAAAAGTGACGGTGGTTCCACTAGTAGTTTTTGGAATCAAATCTTGGACTCGACTAATTTTACTTTCTGGAATTTCAGTAAGTTTAGTTTTTAAAGCACCACGAGAGAATTCGATAAAATTGATTTTATTGTCTCGACGAACTTCAATTTGATAAAGATTGGATAAAGCGTTAACACAAGCAGCACCGACACCATGGAGACCACCGGAAACTTTATATGCTGAACCTTCAAATTTGCCGCCAGAATGAAGCGTCGTCATAATAACTTCAACGGCTGGTTTATTGTATTTAGGCATGACGTCGATAGGAATACCTCGACCATCATCAGCAATAGTAGCAGAATTGTCAGGATGAATTATGACCCAAACATTTTTGGCAAAACCAGCTAAAGCTTCGTCAATAGCATTATCAATAATTTCGGTTAAACAATGATGTAAACCACGAATATCAGTAGAGCCGATATACATAGCGGGACGTTTTCTGACTGGTTCAAGACCTTCCAAAACGACTATTTGTTGACCAGTATAATTTTCTGATGATGCCATTATTTTTCCTTAAATTAGTTTAAAAATGTTTTTAATTAAAACAGATTCATTCTAACAGAGCTAAAATAGCTTTACAATAAGCAAATATAGTGGAAAGATAGGTTAAAAAATACAGGTTAAAATTTACAAAAATAATAAAAAAACTGACTTTTTTTTGGCCTATTTTAAGGGTATTTTTGAGATGATATCAAAGCTTATTATAGAGGTGGCAACTAAGACATTTAGAGATACATTGATGCCATACATAGGAATTTCAATAATTTGATCAGTTTTAGCCAAGATTTCTTTTGATACACCATAACTTTCACTGCCAGCAACAATGGCGACAGGAAATTTATATTTTGCTGATTTGTAATTAACACTGGTTTTGTCCTGTTCACAGGCAATTATTTGGTAACCTTGTTTTTTTAGTTGGTTAATACAATCAATAGTATTTTCAAAATGTTCCCAAGGAATCCATTTCCAGGTGCCGATTGATGATCGGTGAATTTTAATGTTTGGAGGTGTGACTACTGGCCCACAAAGATAAATTTTCTCGGCAGCAATGGCATCGGCGAGTCTAAAAAAAGAGCCGATATTGTAAGTATCTAAAACATTGTCGAGAACTAAAACGATTGGATTACGTTTAATATCTGTCTGCATTTTTTTAGCATCCACTTCCCTACTCTGTCTGATTTGATG
>CAZLAG010000005.1:0-24159 GCA_964557475.1 uncultured Gammaproteobacteria bacterium | reverse complement strand
CAACAAAAACCCTCCGATGGTTATCAGAGGGTGAAAATTCGATTGAATATTTTTTTAGTTACAACTACCACCAGAATTAGCAGTAGCAGTATTAGTACTAGTATTAGCTGTTGTTTCCTTTAATTCAGTTTTGCATTCTTTTGGTGCTTTTTTGAAAGAAGCACAGACAGCTTCTTTGACAGCATCAGAAGTTCTGAAATTTGCTTGTTTAATTACTTTATCACCAATTTTTAGAGTACCATCTCCAGCTTCGGTATAAGCTGATTCTGGAGGGAAACTAACTCCATTGATAATAAGAGTTGGAGATCCAGTTACTTTATATTGAGTAGTGAGAGCAATTTCTTTTTCAATCAAGTCACTAGCTTGATTATTGAAACATTCAGTTATTTTGTTGGTATCGAAACCAGCTTTTTTAGCTTGTTCTTCCCAACAAGTATCAGCGTTTTCTGAAGTGCAGTTTGTATTGACATTGGAAATGAAATTCCACCAATTGGTTTTGTCATCATTCATGTTGTAGGCACAAATTTCTCTAACGTTTTGATTAGCTTCGATTCGGCCATGAAGAGATGAGTAAAAAACATTACCTATTTTTAGATAATTTTTTTCGTCAACACAAGATTTATTGTATTCATTAACAGTTTTTTGACATTCTGATTCGCTAGTAAAATAGCCAGATTTTACGTAAGCAGCACATTGAGTAACGTCACCACTAGTTTGTTTACAATAACTTCCAAGATCAGCAATCTTTTCAAAGATATAGCGTGGATGGATGTCGGCTTTATCTTTGAGTAAATCAGCGATTGGTTTAATAACTGTTTCTATTTGATTACCATATGGACAAAAACTCATGACGAAGAAATCAAATTCTGGTTTGTTATTTTTTACTGCAGCAAAAGTATTTTTAGCAGTTGCACTGTTATTATTATCACCACCTTTAAGTTTGATCCAAGAAAGACCAGCAAAAAATGATGAAGCAGCTAATAAGAGACAAAAAACAATAACTCCAACTAAAGGAATCTGGACACTTTTAGAAGTATCGATTTGGGGTAAATTTATTTTTGGAAGTTTAACTTTCACTTTTTTGATTTTTTTCATTTTATATTTAATTAATAATTATTCTTCAATAGAAATAGCTCCAACCGGACAAGAATCAATAGCCGTCTGAGTGGCTTGATCAATTTCTGCAGGTTGAGCTTTTACTTTGGCTTTAAAAATAGTAGTGTCCATTTCAAAAACATCTGGGTTTAAAAGTGGACAAGTATTGCATCCAATACATTTGTTTTGATCGAGTATTACTTTTTTAGACATGACTATATATTACCCGATTTGAAATTGATGTCAATTCTCTTTTTGGCTGGTATAATATTTCTCGTGGAAATTGAGGTAAAAAAAAGTAATTACAAGAATCATATTTTTTTCTTGCAAACAAAAAAGTTAGTGAGAGATTTTTTGGATACTTCTGGTTTTCAAGAGATTGATTGTCCCCTACTTTCCCCTACTTTAATTCCAGAATCTTATTTAGAAATATTTGAGACATCAAATTTGTTTTCTGATAAAAAACAAAAAATGTATTTAACTCCATCGCCAGAATTGTTTTTAAAAAGATTAATTTCTTTAAATATTGGAAATTGTTATTTTTTGGGTAAATCTTTTAGAAATAATGAACCAGTAGAAAAAAAACATAATTTTGAATTTACTATGTTAGAATTTTATCGAATTAATGGTACTTATTTTGATGTGATGAGTGACGTAATGGATTTATTGAGATTTCTAACAAAAAAGTTTTTTAAGAGGGAATATATTGTTTATCATGATAAAAAAATTGATTTGCAAGTAATGGAAAAAATAACAGTAGCTGAGGCTTTTAAAAAATATGCTGGAATTAATAATATTTTTGATCATAAATTGTTTTTTGAAGAATCAAGAAATAAAGGTTATCGAATTGATGGAATGAATTATGTTGATCTGTGGTCTTTGGTTTATGGTTTGGAAGTTGAACCAAAACTAGGAACCAATGGGTTGGTGACTTTTATTTATGATTATCCGCCAGAATTAGCGGCAATTACTAAAATAAACGAAAAAGGAATTTCGGAAAGATTTGAATTTTACATTGATGGAATAGAATTGGGTAACTGTGGCAATGAGGGTGTTGATTTGAAAGAATATAAAAAAAGATTTAACAAAGATATAGAAATAAGAAAAGAAAATGGGTTGATTAATTATTTGCCAGATAAAGAATTTATTTCTGTATTAGAGAATCTACCAAAATGTTCTGGTATAGCTATTGGAATAGATCGTTTAGCTATGATTTTTGCTGGAGTTGACTCAATTTCTGATTTACAAATGTTTAATATAAAATGACAAAAGATATTTTTGAAGAAGACAAAATTAGTCCGATAAAAGGCTTATTACAAAGGTATAAAGACAGAGTTTTAATTGAACTTACTTTTAAATGTCCATCTGAGTGTCCTTTTTGTTATCGAAAATGGAGAAGAAGTCAAAATGATTTAGATTTGAATATGGCTGATGTTGATAAAATCGTGGATTTTATAGCCAATGATAAAAAAATAAGTCAAATTATTTTTTCTGGTGGCGAACCACTATTAAGATTGGATTTATTAAAATATTTTTTTAATAAACTGTCTAAGTTTGATCATGTAAAAATTTTTAGAATTCATACTCGAGCTCCAGTAACTAAACCTGATTTAGTATCAAAAGAATTTTTAAAAATTTTAAATAAAAAATATAAACAAATAGTTTATTTATCAATACATATTAATTCTGTTGATGAATTAACTGAAGAAACAGAAAATGCCATTAAAAAGATAAAAGAAACTGGTGTTATTTTGTATTCACAATCAGTTTTTTTAAAAGGAATAAATGATTCGACAGAAAAATTGGAAGAACTTTTTTTAGCTTTATTAAATTTGGGGGTTAGACCATACAATATTTATCATTGTAATAAGATTGAGGGAAATGATAAATTCATTGTTCCTATTAAAAAAGAAATTCAAATTATGACTGATCTTAGAAAAAGAATTTCTGGATTAGCTTGTCCCAATTTAATAATTGATATTCCAAAAAATGCAAACAAAATACCAGCACCAACTAATTTTTGGAATGTATCTTTAGATACAATTAAAGATTTTGACGGTTCGTGTCTAGAAACTCGCCTGCTTGAATAATAGCCTTTAAAAGAAGATCGATTCGTTCTTCGGCTTCTTGTTTGTCAAGATTTTTGTAACTACCAGGAAAATAATGAAAAATTTCATTTCGGCCAAATTTCCAAGCGTCCCAAAGTTTTTCAGCTAATTCTTCACCACTTTCGTGATAATCAGCTAATTTTTGAAATACTGAAAAACGTTTATATCTAAGCGATGGGTTTAAAGTTTTACCAACACGAAAACGATCACTGTCGTATTCTTGTTCTGAAATAATATTTATTTTTAAGAAAAAATCTTTTAAAAAACCTTCGTAAAGTTTGGCCACAGGAGAGACAAGAAAAGAATAATCACTTATACCATCATGAAGTTCAAGTCTTTTTAAGATAATTTGAGTATCATTCAACAACTCTTGTTGGTGAGAAGATAAATATTGATTTGCTTGATCAAAAATTTCTGGGGAAGAGAAATTCATATTTTATATTTTGGACTGAATTAGAATGAAAGTAAATAAAAGAGTGAAGATAATAAAAACGGTAATATATTTTTTTAGAAAAATTATTGGAAGCTGTTTTGGTTCACGGGCAAAAAGCCATTTTTGAACTATTTTTGGGTCAAATTTATAACCAGTTATTTCATCAATAATAAGATGTAAATTGAGACTTAAGACAAAAGCGGAAATAAAAGTATTTTGAGTAGAAGTAAAAATAAATAAAGAAAATAAAGTTAAGATAACTTGAAAAAAATAATGGTGAAAAATTAAGTTATAGTGAGTTTGATGAGAATTTTGAATGATTTTTATAACTGATTTATATTCCTTATTGATAATGGCTAGTCTAACAATTCGACTTTCTTCGTTATTAGGTTTAATTAAAATCCAATAAATTAAATGATCAATGTCGAGAAAAAATATGCCAATTATTAATCCTAAGAAAAGATAAAAAATTTGCAAATTATTAACTCCAGAAACAACCCAAAATGAGGATATCGTTATAAACAAGATAGTTATTGGAAGTAAATATTTGAGAGATTTATATTTCACTAGTTAATGATAACAGACTATTCATAACGTAAAGCTTCAATAGGAGAAAGTTTTGAAGCTTTACGAGCAGGAGCAACACCAAAAATAATTCCAACTAACGATGAAACCCCAAAAGCTAAAATGACAGAAGAAATGGTAACTTGAGCTGGAAAAAATGGTTTTATAGCTAAAGTTCCTAAATATCCTAAAATAACTCCTACTCCTCCACCAATACAAGATAAAATAACAGCTTCAATTAAGAATTGAATTAAAATAGCTCGAGGATAAGCACCAATAGCTTTTCTAAGACCAATTTCTCTAGTTCTTTCGGTAACAGAAACTAACATAATATTCATGATTCCAATTCCGCCGACAATTAAAGATATGGCAGCAATTCCGGTAAGGCCGATAGTAAGCATACTAATAATGGAATTGATTGAACTAAGAAGTTGTGAACTGTCAAAGACAGAAAAAGCATCTTTATCATCGTAACGTTCAAGCATAATATTGGTAATTTCTTTTTTGGTAGTTTCAATTAAATTTTTATCTTTAACTTTAACAATGATACTTTGAATGTCAGTTTTACCTGATAAATCATAAGCAACTTCAATTGGAATGTATGCTTGTTTATCAAAACTTGGACCACCAAAAGAAGACCCTTTTTTGTCGCTGACACCAATAACTTTTAATGTTTTTCCTTTGACAATAACTTTCTTACCAACAGCACTTGATTTTGGAAATAAATCTTGAGCCAATTGGTAACCTAAAACTATCACGGGAGTCTTTTTATTATTTTCTTCTGCGGTAAACCAACGACCATTACCAGTAGATGGTTCAACGTTGTTGATAATTCCAAAATTTTCAGTTGATCCGTCTATTTCAATATTTTTTTGGGTACTAAAAGAAGAACTTATATTAGCAAAAACTGCACTGGCAGGAATAACTTCAGCATTTTTTATTTTTCTTTCTAGATAAGAAAAATCTTTTTGGGTAAAGCTAGTGGTCATCATGGATGCCATACCACCTTGAGCAAAGCCACCATTGTCATTAAAAACTTTTCCAGGAGAGACATAAATTGAGTTGGCTCCAAGAGAATCAAATTGATCGGTAATATATTTTTTAAGACCATTACCGATTGAAGTTAAGAGAATGACGGAAGTTACTCCAATAATAATTCCTAAAGAAGTTAAGATAGTTCGACTTTTGTTTTTTAAAATTGAACGAAAACTAGATTTTAGTAAATCATTAAAACTAGGTTTAAGCATGTTTTTCCTCCGAAATTTTGCCGTCTTTAATAACAATGGTTCGATTGGCTTGTTTAGCCAAATCCATATCGTGAGTAACAAAAACAATAGTTCTTCCCTCTTTTTCATTTAATTGATGAAAAAACTTCATTATTTCTTCCCCAGATTTACTATCTAAATTTCCAGTAGGTTCATCGGCTAAAATAATTTTTGGATTATTTACTAGAGCTCTAGCAATAGCGACCCGTTGTTGTTGTCCACCAGAAAGTTGAGCTGGAGTGTTATTAAATTTGTCTCCTAAACCGACCTTAATAAGAAGGTCTATACCTATTTTTTGACGATCTTTTTTGGGAACATCGGAATAAAGTAATGGCAGTAAGACATTTTCTAAAGATGATGTTTTTGGTAAAAGATTGAATTGTTGAAATACAAAACCTAATGTTATGTTTCTGATTTGAGCTAATTGATGTTCTTTAAGCTGAGAGATATCGCGACCTTCTAATAAAACTTCACCAAAGGTGGGATTGTCGAGCAAGCCAACAATATGCATTAAAGTTGACTTACCGGATCCTGATGGTCCAGTAATAGAAACAAATTCACCTTGGTATATTTTTAAACTAACATTGTCTAGGGCATTAAATTGATTAGTACCCGTAATGTAAGTTTTGGTGATATTTTTTAATTCTAAAATTACTTTAGAATTATTTTGAGACGACGACTTGATCATTTTCGGAAAGTCCTTCTAAAATTTCAACAGCATCATCAGTTTCAATTCCAATTTTTACGGTTTTTTTGGTTAAAGTTTGACTATCTCCAGATTTAACGAGGACATAATTTTCATCTTTATTTTGACGAATAGCATCTGGAGGAAGAGTGAGAGCATTGTCAACTTGACGTAAAGAGATGACAGCATCGCCGTCCATACCTAAACGATAATTAATATTTTGATTATCGTTACCGACTAACTTAAATCTAATTTCATAGACAGTCGAAGTTTGGCCAGAAACTGGAGTAAACGAAATATAAGTAACTTCTGATTCAAAATTTTTGTCTGGAAAACTATCAAGAGTAATAGTAGTTTTGTCGCCAACTTTTACTCGGGTGACATCTTCTTGATCAATTTGAGCTTTAAAATAAATACTAGTAGGATCAATAATAGAAAAAGTAGCTGAAGCAGGAGTAATATTGATACCACTATTTGGTTGTTCTATATCAGTGACTATTCCACTAATCGGACTGGTTAAAGTGGCGTATTTAATGGCTAAATCTTGTAATTCGTAGTTAATTACTGAGTTGTCTAAAGTATTTTGAGATCTAACCAAAATGCGTTTCATGTCGTCAGTTAAAGTTAAGTTATCTTTTTCATTTTTATAATCGTCTTGAGTATCATCAAAAGTAGCTAACGCAGAACGATAGGTATTAAAATCTGCTTGGAGTTGTTTTTTTAAGACTTCTTTATTAAGACTGGCAATGGCTTGATATTTTTTGACCTTATCCCCTACTTTAACTCCGACCCAAGCAAGTTGACCACTGGTTTGAAATTGAAGATTAGCTTTTATCGATGCATCAACCGAACCTGTAAGAGTTATTTCTTCTTTAATAGTGTTTCTTTTAGGAGAAACTACGGTTTCTTTTTTAACGTCAAATTTAGTAATATCTGTCGTCTTAGTATTAGCATTGGCTTTGTAAATACTAAAACTAATAAAAAACAAGATAATAGCGATAACAATTATTTTTTTTAAGTGTTTTTTAAAAAAGTTCATAAACTACTTATTATACTATTTTTGTTCTAATTTAAGCTGTTTTAACTTCCACATAAAAGGATTTGTTTTAAAATCTTTCGGTTTTTAATGGTGTATTTTCAAAACAGCCTGCTGGTCCGTCAAATTCTCCTGGACACATTTTTGATTTATATACACGATATTGATATAAACCATCATCAAGCCATTTGAAATCTAATACTGTTTGTTTTATTTTTTTGATTTTTTTAGTGTCAATACTATATAAAAGAGTCTCACTACTATTTCCTCCACATGCATAGCATGGAGTCATTTGTAGAGAAATATACTTTTCATCATTACTAATACTTTTAATTTTCGGAATATTGTATTCATTACCATCGGCAGTAAAGTTTAATAATTCTTCAGCTTTTTCATTAGTTGTATTAAAAACTAAAATTTTATAATTACCTTGCTCTAAAGAATCTCTTTGCCATGAATAATTTGTTAATGGATGGACTGTTATTAGAATTTTTTTATTATCAGGAAAAACTTTAAAATCGAAAATTTCTGCACTTTCAACCTTGATAACTTTTAGCCATTTAACTGATTCTAAGTTAATATTAGTGATTTCGTAATTTTCAATCGAATTTTCTTTATAAAATTCTTCATTATATTTTAAATACCATTTGTTTGATTGTTTACCAACATAGACGGTGTCTGTTTCATATTTTTTATGCTGGACGAAATTATTTGAGAAATTGCCGATGTTAACGGTGGCTATTTTGTTTTTTTTATTTAGTACAAAAAAAAGAATAATTATTATTAAAATAATTATTCCAATCAAAAATTTATTTTTATTTGTTTTTTTATTTTTTTTCATATCAAAATAATATATTATTTTGAGTCTGTTTTAGATTCTAATTTTAATTGTTTTAACTTCCACATAAATAATTTGAATGGTGTTTTAATACTTCCCGGGTTTTGATCTTTAACAAAATAACGGGCTTTTTCTAAAATTTTTCTGTCAGTATTTTTGGCAAGTCGAATATATAAAGAACGATTTTTCCAATCTTCTAATTCTTGAGCCAATTCTAGACCATAAGCTTGAAAATCATTTTTGACATATTTTTGTCTTTTAGCTAAAGTCACTTTAAATTTTTCTAGCTGATCGGCAATAAGTGTGGGACTATTTTTAATCATTAGATTTAATATAAATTAAATAAGCTTGACCATCAGTTAAAAAACTATTTCCGCTCCCCTTTTTAATACCGTAAGATAATCCCGTTAAATCAATTTTTTCTGTTTTTTTGACAAAATCGTTTTTGCTTAATTCATTTTTAATACTTTCTCGTTCGTTGTCGACTTTAATTTCAGTAGTATGAAATGGCATAACTATTCCAAATTTCTTTTTTATGGCTTGGTCAAAATGGGCGGTTCCGACCCAAATATTTTGATAATCTTGAGTAATAAAATTAGTCTCCCAAAAGTGAATATGTTCACGAGAGCTAATAGATTTTGGAGTGGTTGGTTTACCGTAAGCGAATTGACTAGGTTGAGTGTCCCAAAAAACTGGTAAACCTGGTGTAGTGGGATAAGCTTGATCGAATAATAATGAAGTTATTATCTTAGAATAAGATTTTAAACTTGGACCATCTAAAAGATACCAACCTGACCTAATAAAAGCATTATTAATATCTTCTTTTTTTCCAATAAAAATTATATTTATTGGTTCAGCAGCTATTCCGCTAATAGACTCACTAACTTTTGGTAGATCTTTAAATAATTGATTAGGAATATTTTTAGTTTCTATGATTATTTTATTACTGATTGTTTGTGTTTTTGATGAAAGAGGATGAGTAAAATAAAAACCGATAATAAAGATTATCCAGATTGTCACCAATAAAAAGCTAGAGCTAATAATCGTAATTTTTTTAAATTGATTTTTGGTTTTTGGTAGTGGTAGAAATTTATTTTTTATTTTTAACCAAGTGATTAAAATACTTAACCAAGCAGCTCCAGAAACAAAACTAGCCAAAACATCTGATGGCCAATGAGCACCCAAATAGATTCGTGATAAACCAACTAAAATTATTAAAATACTACCAATAATAAAACTGATGATTTTCAAAAATTTGTTTCTTTCCGATTGAATGACAAAATAGACCAAGAGTCCATAGAAAGCGATGGCTACAAAAGTGTGGCCACTGGGAAAACTATAAGTGTTTTCATTAACGAGAGCGTTAACAAGCGGCGGTCTGGGTCGATCAATTATATTTTTAACAATCCAAACAAAAGCTTCTCCACCTAAAACAGAAATTAATAACGCTTTTAAAAACCGCCATTTTTTGATTAAGATTAATATCAGGCTAATAGTGATAACTCCAACAGTAATAACTTCACCTTTAGCTAAATAGGTTACGAACAAAGCTTGATGATTTAATTTTTCATATCTTAAAGTACTGAAAAGATTTATAACTCGAAGATCAAATTGGACTAATTTGGCATGATTGATGTAATTTTTAAGAATTTTAATAAAGATGCTAGAAAAAAAGATAGTTAAAATAGTACCAATAGTTAGATAAAGTCCGTATTTATGTTGTTTAGTAAAACGTTTTTTTAAAAAAGTAAAAGTTTTAGGATATTTATTTTTTATCCGAGTTATTTCTGGGTCGTGCTTGACACTATGAGCAATTGATTTGCTGACTGATTTAATTATTTTGATCATAATAGTGGACCCACTGGGAATTGGACCCAGAATACGTCAATGCGAATGACGCGTTATACCGTTTAACTATGAGCCCTTTTTATAAATTGATAATATTTTTAATTTCTTCAAAAATTTTAGGGGTTAGAATTTTTATTATATCTAACTCTTCTGGTTTAAAAGGCTGAAGAACATAATTTTCAACTGGAATATTAACGTCTTTTCCAATACCGATCCGGATGCGATGAAATTGTTGTGTGCCAAGGTTTTCGATAATTGATTTAATACCATTATGACCAGCTGGACCTCGATCAAATTGAATTTTGTAATCCCCTACTCCTAAATCAAGATCATCGTGGAGAATATAGATATCTGATGGATTAATTTTATAAAATTGAGAGACATTTTTGACCGGCACGCCTGAGTTATTCATAAAACCAGTTGAAATAGCAAAAATTATTTTTTGACTCCCCTGCCCTGATTCAAAAATTTCAGTCTCAAGGGATTTTTTGGTAGTTAAGGGTGTATTGTAGTGCGCTTTTACAAATTCTTTTATAATTTTTTGCCCAAGATTATGACGAGTGTTTTTATATTTTGAATCTGGATTACCTAAACCAAAAATGAGTTTCATAAAAGTATTTTAACATTGACTTGATGATGTATATAAATATAGTTTGTAGTCTTTTGTATTATATTGATGTATAAATATACCTAAAGATAGGGAAAATAAATTTTGATTGTCCAGTTAGCAATCGATTTATTATTCTGCTAAGTGGTTAAACTCATCTTCTGTAATTATTTTTGTGCCGAACTTTTTGGCATTTTTGAACTTACTAGAATCAGATTCTGTTTCATTAGTAATAAGGTAAGAAGTGTTTGAAGTAACACTGGTAGAAATTGTTCCGCCAAGTTCGATAACTTTTTCTTCGATATTTTTTCGTGGTTGAGAAAGGCTTCCAGTAATAGCAAATGATAAACCTGAGATCGTAGATTTTTGATCGTTGATCGTAGATTTTAATGTAATATTTTTTAATATAGATTCGATAAAATCTTTTCTGTCTTGAATACCTTGATAAATTTTTTGAGCTAAAGTAATTTGGACGCCAGGTAAATTTTCCAGTTGTTCTATAGAAATATTTAAAAGTTTTTCTGGAGTATTAAAGCCAGCATTAATAATCTGAATAATTCGTTGTGAACTAAAATTTGGAATAATAGCGGCATCAAAAATTTGTTTGAGAGTTAGATTTTTTTTGGCTTGAATTTCTTTAACAATATTATCTCCCGATTTAGTGCCAAGACCAGCAAGATTTTCGAAATCAGAAACTTTTAAATTATAAAAATCTCCCGGAAGACGAAGAAGGTTTTTATTATAAAGTTTTTCGATGGTTTTATCGGAGATTCCTTTAATTTCTAAAGTGTCACAAAATAATTTTAAAGAACCGATAATTTGTGAAGGACAATTTTTTAGGTTAGGACAACGAATAAATTTATTATCAATAATTAAAGGAGTGTGACAAGAAGGACAATGTGTTGGAGCAGTAATATGACCAGGAGTCATTTTATTAATGACATTCTCAATATGTGGAATAACATCTCCCCTTCTTTGAATTTCAACAACATCATTAATATTGATATTTTTTTCTTTTATTAAATCGTAATTGGCTAAAGAGGCATATGTAATAACGGCTCCAGAGATTTCGATTGGATCAACTTGAGCTACTGGAGTAATGGTTCCCATTGGTCCCACTTGCCAATCGACTTTTACAATTCTGGTTTGACTAGAACGGGCGGGAAATTTGTAGGCAACTTGACCTTTGGGTCGATTGTTTTTGATTCCTAGTTTAGTTTGAATGTCCAAATCTTCTATTTTTATGACTAAACCATCTATTTCGAAGGGATAATCTTGCCTACTTTTATTTAAAAAATTTTGATAGATATCTTCTATTTGACTAAAACTTTGACAGTGAAAAGTATCAACACCAACAAAGCCATTATCGTTAAGAAAATTTATTTTTTCAGATTCTTTTTTAATTGGTTGATTTGAAAAAAGTAAATCGGTGGCATAGAGACTGCAATATTCTGAATATTGACCGTCTAATCTTTGAGAAATACCTGAAGTAGCATTGCGAGAATTGGAATATTTTTCTATTGAAATTTGGTTTAATTTGGCAAAATCTTTGTTTAGCATGACAATTTCACAACGAACTGATCCAGAAAAACTGGTAGGCATATTTAAAACAAAGTTTTTCATTTTGACTACATTTTGGGTAATAACATCTCCAATTTTGCCATCTCCTCTGGTAACAGCGTCGACAAGTTGACCATTTTTATATTCAATTTCCAAGGAGATACCATCACATTTTGGTTGAACAACAAATTCGATGTTTTGGGAAATTTTTTTTAATTCAAAATAATGAATAAGATCATCAATTCTATTAACTTTATTTTGTGAACCCATTAAAACTTGATGTTTCTTTTTTTCAAAACCAGTAACAAACTTTGAAGTGCCGGCTTTAGTAAAAATTCGATGATACGGTAATTTTTGGCGAAGAATATCTTCAAGGACATCAAAGGTATGATCATCCATGATTGGTTTGTCGGTAGTGAAGTAAGCTTTTTTAGCTTCAATTAAAAGTTCACCTAACTTTTCTGGGGAAATGTTAATTAGTTCAGGAGAGTCAAGAGTGATCATAAGCAAATTATAGCTTAGACGTTGGTGAGACAATAGTAGGCGCCTTTGGTGGAACCGCGCTTTTCGATGACTTTGTCATCAATAAGTTTTTTGAGATCACGCCAAATAGTATCGTCACTGACCATGGGGAGAAGTTGTTGAGCATCAGGCATACGAAGTCCACCAAATTGTTGCATATATTCAACTAATTTAATTTGACGTTCACTTAAGTGAACTTGTTTACCGCCAAGTTTTTGTTTAAGTTTAATATCTCTGGAGAGACTTTGAACTTTTTCTTTAACCCGAGAAAGTTCTACAGCTAAGGCTTGAGTAAAATATTCAATCCAATCAGTCATATCTCTTTTGAAAATGTCTGATGACTTTTGGTGTGTGAGTTGAAGTGTATTGTAATAATCTTCAGCGTTTCGGTCAAAATATTCTTCAAGAGAAAAAAGACGACGAATATCATAACCTTCGGTGTAAAGTGGAAGCATAGCAAAGGCTCGACTAACTCGACCATTGCCTTCAATAAAAGGATGAATAGCAACTAAAATATATTGGGAAATAGCAGCACGAATTGCTGGATGAATTTCTCGAGAATCAGGATGGTTAATCCAATCAATAAAATCAGCAATAAGATAAGGGACTTCAATGGCAGCGGGAGGTCTATGAGCAATTTCACCTGTTTTGGTGTTTTTTAAGACTACTTGTTGATGTCGATATTTACCAACTTCAGTGTCGGGAATAATTTTATTAGTGGTGAACGAATGAATTTTTTTAATAATAGTTTCACTATAGAAAAAAGGTCGATTTTTATCACTATTATCAATTGATTTTTCTTCCGGTAAGGGAAGCCCAGCATCGTATACAGACCAAAGTTCTTCTAAATAACTCATAACATTACGATAATTAATTACTTCTTGAATATCTCTTTCACCAGCAGTTATTTTTTGTCCTTCGACAAGTTTGGCAACTTCTTGAAAAGTTAAGTCATTTCCTTCAATTCTGGTTCCATAATGAACTGTACGAACAACGGCATCTTGTTGAAATTGTTTCTCGTAAGCTGGAATCAATGGGGCCTCATCAATAATGGCCTTAGCCCCTTCAATTGTGGCAATATTTTTCAAGACTTTATTATTGATTGAAAACACCGGAGAAAACATACTAGTGTCATTATATCACTTTTTGGTGTTTGTTTAAGGGGAAAATGCGGAAAATAAAATAGCCAATTAGTAAATTAGCTAGTAGTAATTAGTTAAGACAGAAAAATAAAGTCGAGGGCGGAGCGAGGATCAACGTTGGCTTCGATCATATTAATTGATTTGATAATTTTTTGAATAATTTGATTGGTTCTTTTATCTGGCTTATTAATAAGATCTTTTTGAAATAAAAATAATTGTTCTCGCAGAAAAGATAAAATTTGTTCTTTATTTTTATAAATATTATCTATTGCTAGAGTATCTTTGGCAAAATTTCCGGTAATTTTTATTTTTTCTTGAGATAAATTATTTTTGTCTTGATTAATTAATTTAATTAGGTGACATCTAGAAATAATAGTATTCAATAATTTTGATGGCTGGTTAGTAGTTAATATTAGATAATTATCTTCGCCGGGTTCTTCGAGAGTTTTTAAAAGGGCATTTTGTGATTCAATATTTAAATTATGAGCTTCAGATATGATGATTATTTTATTTTGATGATTGAAAGGTTTTTGAGAAATAAAATTTTTTAGAGATCTAATTAATTCAATAGTCCATCCAGTTTCAATATTGATTTGATAAATATCGGGGTTATTAGGTGAATATTTATGTCCTAAAGATTGGCAAATTTGATCTAATTGATCGTCAACTTGCTTTGAATTTTGGTAAACAATTATAGTAGACGGAAATAATTTCATTTTGGTACTATTATTATATATACAATTATGGATAATGCTGCCCCAAAAATATATAAGAATTTAAGTGAAGCTTTGTTGGACCTTGGCTTGATTAAAGAAGATCAAGCTAAAGAGGTTAATTTACGACAATTAAAAACTGGAGAAACTGAGGAAGAAGTAATAAAAGCGTTAAGATTGGTATCTGATGATGACTTTATAAAGGCAAAAGCAAAATTTTTAAGAGTACCTTTCGTCGATTTGGATAATATTGGTTTTTCCCCTGAGGCTTTAAATCTAGTACCAGAAAGTGTAGCTCAAAAATATAATATAGTCCCTTATCGTTTTGATCCAAAGGAAAAAATCTTGTATGTAACAATGGCTAATCCGCTTGATTTGGAAACAATTGAGTTTTTGGAAAAAAGAACTAGTTTAAAGATTGGAGTATCAATGTCGACCGAAAAGCAGATTTCTGCTTTTGTTAGAGAAAAATATATTAGAGAAAAAAATATTACTTCTGAAGTCAACAAAGCCCTAAGTGAAAGAAAGGATGAAGAACAAGAAATGAAAAAGACTCAGGAAAAAGTAGCAGTTGAAGCTCCAGTGGCTAAAATTGTTAGTACTATCTTGGAATATGCAGTTAAATCTCGAGCTTCAGATGTTCATATTGAACCACAGGAAGAAAATGTCAGAGTTAGATATAGAATTGATGGTATTTTACAGGAAAAATATTTGTTACCAAGAAATGTTCATGATGCTGTTGTATCAAGAATTAAAATATTATCTAGTCTAAAAATTGATGAAAAAAGAGTACCTCAAGATGGACGTTTCTTTTTTTCAGTAGATGGTAATGATGTTGATTTGCGTGTATCTACACTACCAACAACTTATGGAGAAAAAGTAGTAATGCGTTTACTTAAAAAATCACAAAAGGTACCAACCTTACCAGATTTAGGTTTGCGTGGTTTAGCGTTAAAAAATTTAATGAATTCGATTCAACGTCCTCATGGAATTATTATTGTTTGTGGACCTACAGGGTCTGGTAAAACAACAACTTTATATTCTGTATTAGATATTGTGGCGACATCAAAAGTTAATGTGGTAACAATTGAAGACCCAGTGGAATACCAAATGAAAGGAGTTAATCAAGTGCAAGTTAATGTCCAAGCAGGATTAACTTTTGCTTCAGCTTTAAGGTCATTTTTGCGTCAAGATCCTAATGTTATTATGGTTGGAGAAATTCGTGATGCGGAGACTGCAGATTTGGCTATTAATGCTGCTTTAACAGGACATTTAGTATTTTCAACTTTGCATACAAATGATGCTGCAGGTGTACCTCCAAGATTATTGGATATGGGAGCCGAACCATTTTTATTGGTGTCTTCTTTAAATTGTGTGGTTGGTCAAAGGGTTTTAAGAAAAGTTTGTAAGGAATGTGTTGGAGAAATGGAAATACCACCAGAAATTGAGGCAGATATGAAAAAAACACTAGGTCCAATTTATAATTTATTAGAAGATAAGTTTAAAAAAGATGGTAAAAAAATGACTATGCCAAAAATAGTTGGTTGTGAAAAATGCAATAACACCGGTTATATGGGAAGAATAGCTATTTATGAAGTTATGCCAATATCAGAAAAAATTAGTAAATTAATAATTGAAAAAGCGGCTGCTTCAGAGATTCAAAAACAAGCCATGGAAGAAGGTATGTTAACAATGAAACAAGATGGATATGTCAAAGTATTAGAAGGTGTCACTACTATTGATGAAGTTATTAGAGTGGCTCAATACTAGTTATTAGATCTTAGATAATAGATCGTAGAAAAATATAAATTAAAAATAAAAAAATGCATACACAATTACAAGAATTATTAAAATTAGCAGTAGCCCATAAGGCATCTGATGTTCATTTGATGAAAGGAGTGGTGCCTAAATTTAGAATCAATGGAGAATTGATTAATGCTCCTAATATGGTTCAAGTAAATGATCTTTTAGCGGATGAAATGATCAATTCTTTATTAGATGAAAAAAAGAAAAATGAATTAGTACAATTAAGGGAAATAGATTTTTCTTTTGAGACAGCAGAGTCACGTTTTAGAGCTAATATTTATTATCAAAATGATAATTTAGCTTGTTCGTTAAGACTTATTGCTTCTAGCATCCCCTCTTTTGAAGAATTGAATTTACCGGAAGTATTGAAAAATTTTGTTAATTTAAAACAAGGTTTTGTTTTAATTACTGGACCGACCGGACATGGTAAATCAACGACAGTAGCATCAATTTTAAATGAAATAAATCGAACTAAGAGTAGCCATATTGTAACGATTGAAGACCCAATTGAGTATATGATTAAACCTGATAAATCAATTGTTTCTCAAAGAGAATTGGGGGTAGATGTTAATGATTTTAATCGAGCTTTAAGATCTTGTTTGAGACAAGATCCAAATGTAGTTTTTGTGGGTGAAATGAGAGATTTAGATTCGATTCAATCAGCTTTGACAATTGCGGAAACTGGTCATTTGGTCTTTTCGGTATTACATACTAATTCGGCGGCTCAAACTATTGATAGAATTATCGACGTTTTTCCATCGACAACAAAAGAGCAAATAAAAATTCAATTATCATCAGTAATAACGGCAATAGTATCTCAAAGATTGATACCAGCCTTAGATGGTGGAATGGTTCCTGCTTTTGAAGTATTGATAAGTAATTCGGCCGTAAAAAATGTTATTCGTGAAGGAAAAACATATATGATTGATAATATTATTCAAACTAGTGCTGATGTGGGTATGATAGGTTTGGATAGTTATTTAGCTCAATTGGTAATTAATAAAAAAATTTCACAAGAAGTGGCTTTAAATTATTCTTCAAATCCAATGGATTTTAATAATAGATTGAGGAATAAAAAAATATTATGACCAGATTTGTTTATAAGGCTAAAGATTGGAATGGTAAATTAGTAAGAGGAATAGTTGATTTAGCAGATAAGGCAGCAGTTTTAACTTCAATAAGAGAGAGTGGATTAATACCACTATCAATAAATGAAGAAAGTCAAACTTTTTTAGGGGAAATATATCGTAATCTATTTTCTAAAATTGGAATTAAACAAATTTCAAATTTAACGAGACAATTATCAACAATGATGACTTCTGGTTTGGCTTTGACTGATGCTTTGGGTTTATTAAAAAATCAATCAGCAAAAAATAGTTTAATGTTTGAAATATTGGACTATACCTTAGCCTCTGTTCAAGGAGGACAATCTTTAGCGGATGCTTTAAATAAATATAAAAAAGTTTTTGGTGAAGCTTACATAGCTTCTATTGATGCTGGCGAGGAAGGTGGAGTTCTAGAAGAAGTTTTATCAAAATTGGCTGACAATTTGGAAAAACAAAATGATTTTGCTAGTAAAGTTAAAGGAGCAATGATTTATCCAGTTATAGTAGTCATAGGTATGGTGGCAGTGGTGATTATTATGATGGTATTTGTAATTCCAAAATTACTTGGTTTATATGGTGATTTTGGAGCAGATATGCCAATGTCAACCAAAATTATGATGTCAATGTCTAATTTTATGACTAAATTTTGGATCTTTATTCCAATTTTAATTGGAGGAGGATTTATGTTGTTTAAAGTTGGAGGAAAAAACGCCAAATTTAGATTGAAATTAGATGATTTTAAACTAAAAATACCAATTGCTGGATTATTGACTCAAAGAAATATTTTATCCACTACAATTAGAACCATGTCAATGTTGTTATCGGCTGGAATACCGTTAGTAGATACTTTGAGAATTGTGGCTAATGTTTCGGGAAATGAAATTTTTAATCAAGCTTATTTGCAAATTGCTGAAAGAGTTCAAAAAGGTTTTTCAATTGCTAATTCTTTTGAAGAAACAGGAATTTTTCCGGTGGTAGTAAATCAGATGGTAGCAACTGGAGAAGCTACAGGAAAATTAGATGAAGTACTGTTGAGGGTGGCTGATTATTTTGCAGCTGAAGCTGAACAATCGGTAAAGTCTTTAACGTCGGCAATCGAACCACTGATTATGATTGTTTTAGGTCTTGGAGTAGCATTTTTAATGGTGGCAGTAGTAATGCCTATCTATAACTTGACATCCCAATTTTAGTAGTAAATAATGAATGTTAGATATTAAAAATTTATTAAAAAATGAAAATAAATAAAAATGGTTTTACGTTAGTGGAATTATTAATCGTTATTGCTTTGATTGCAATTTTATCAGTGGCGGTATTGGCAACTATTAATCCAATTGAACAATCAAATAAAGCTCGTGATGCTAAGTTTAAAAATGACGCGGCTGAGGTTTTATCGGCTTATGAAAGATATTATACTTCTCAAGCTTCATACCCTTGGATGGATGTGGCAAATAGTGTTTATAAATCAATTGATGATACTATGGTAACTTCAAGTGATACTGCAGGATTTGGTGTTATAAATGGGACTGTTGGACAAGCTGGTGGTTTAATAACCAGTTCAGAATTAAAGAGTTCTTTTATGGGTAAAGAATCTTACGCTGCAATAGGTACTGATTTAAGAGAAGAAGATAGAATGTATGTCTATCATAATGGAACTACTAATGATAATTATGTTTGTTTTCATCCAAAAGCAGCTGCTAATAGAATTGTTAATGCCGATGGATCTAGTGCTTTGAAATGTCTTAGTGGTGTTGGAGCTGACATGACCTTGGATAATTATGGTGGAACTTGTGTGGTACCTGCTGGTGGTTGGGATGCTAGTGCTGTATCAGCAACTAATGCAAATTTATTGTGCGTTCCTGAGGGCGACATTCAATAAAAGTTTTTTAGTTTGAATTTAAACCCCTCCGTATATCGGAGGGGTTTTTGTTGATTAAATCTACCCCTTAATCCCCTCCTTTGAAGAAAGGAGGGGAAAACGTAAAATAGTCTATGGATATTTTTGTATTAATAATGATCTTTGTTCTAGGACTTTGTTTGGGAAGTTTTGTAAATATGTTGGTTTATAGAACAGCAGTGAAATATAAATTAAAAAAAGCCGCTTTCGCTAAAGCTACGTCGAACCAAAGTCGATCTTTTTGTGATTTTTGTGGAAAACAATTACATTGGTATGAAAATATTCCAGTGATTTCTTGGTTGATACAGAAAGGAAAATCTAAATGTTGCCATAAAAAATTATCAGTACTCTACCCTATTGTTGAATTAATTACTGGAGGATTGATAGTATCTATTTTTAATAGATTTAATTTATTATCTGGTCGTTTTTCTTTTTCTATAGAAATAATGCAATTATTTTGGTTGATAATAATAGTTACTTTATTGGTGTTTTTGATAGTTTTTGATTTAAAGTATTTAATATTACCCGATTTTGCAGTGATTATTTTAATAGTTATTTCTTTTTTAGGAGTAATTTTTGATGAACCAAACATAATCCCCTATTTAGTTTCAGCAATAGCAGGCAGTGGATTTTTATTGATTTTGTATTTAATAACTAAGAAAAAAGGAATCGGTTTTGGAGATGTAAAATTAGCCATTTTTATGGGTTTATTTTTGGGATGGCCTAAAATAATTTTGGCCATGTATATTGCTTTTATTTCTGGAGCAATTGTAGGAATAATTGGTATATTTTTAAAGAAAATAAATAAAAAAAGTCAAATTGCTTTTGGTCCATTTTTAATTTTAGGAACTATTATTGCCTGGCTTTGGGGAAAGCAGATTCTTAGTTTGTCAGTTTTTCAGATTTTCAGATAGAATTAATTAGATAATGAAAAAAAATAGTGGATTTACTATTGCAGAATTATTAATAACGATGGCTATTTTAGCAATTTTATTAGTAGTTTTGATTGGAATAATTAATCCAATATCTTTGGTTGGAAAGGCAAATGATTCGACTCGAAAAAAAGATTTAGACAGAATAAGGAAATCTTTTGAAGAATATTTTAATGATAAAGGAGTTTATCCAATAGATGTGGCTAACTGGAATATAAAAGATAATTGTGAAAAAAATTTAGAAAATTTTACTTATTTAAGACCTTGGCCATGTGATCCAGACGGTGAGCCATATTATATTTGGGTAGATAATGATGGAAAATCTTTTAAGATTTTAACCAATCTAGAAAATAAAACTGATAAAGTAATCCCGGTTGGTTGGTATGATCACGATGATATGTTTTTAGTTAATGGTTATACGGTTGATCAAGTTAATTATGGAGTTTCGAGTACTAATGTAACTTGGAATGTTTTTTCTATAGGTGAAAATTGTACGGTAGAATGTTATCAGTTTTCGGCTGCTGGTAGGTGTAATAGTGCACTTTCTGGTTGTACCGATTCTACTGGTTTTGGTTGCTATCGAGATCCTAGTTGTAATTCATCATGTAGAGTTCCTTGTTGTGGTGCTGGCTGTAATTAGGGAAAAAATGTATTATCATTAATTAATGAAGAAATTAGAAATTATTATTGTATTAATTGTCATTGGAATTTTAGGTTGGATTACTTGGAGTCAATTTGATTTAGCTAAAAAGAAATCTAGAGATATTGAAAGAAAGTCTAGTCTTCATGAATTATCAAAAGTAATAAAATTATATTATGCTGATTATGGTAAATTACCTGATGAAAATTTAGTCAATAGTCTTTGGGGAAAAGAATGGAGAGATGGTAATTATGTTTATATGAAACAAGTTCCAAAAGAGAATTATTCTAATCAAGAATATTGTTATAAAAAATATAGTGATGGTAAAAATTTTGGTTTATTGGCTAATCTTGAAAATAAAAATGATGTTGATTGTTTTGGTAAATCAATTGATTGTGGTGGAAAAAAATATTGTTTTGAAGATAAAATGTCAGCAATTGTTAGCAATTAGTAAATAGCTAATAATAATTAGTAAAACAAAAAAATGAAAAATAAATTTAATGAACAAACCCCTCAGTTTCGATTAAAATCGAAACAGCTCCCCTTAAAAAAGGGAGCAATCTCTGAAACAAGAGGGTTTACCTTGGTGGAGTTATTGGTAGTAATCTCAATTATTGGGGTATTAACCACTTTATTAATGGTCAATTTTGTGGGTTCAAGGGAAAGAGCCAATGATTCAAGAAAAATTCAAAATTTAAACTCATTAAAAAATGCTTTGAGAATGTATTACAACGATAATCAAATATATCCTGCTGATAAATCAGTACTTCTTGGGCCTAGTTTTAGTACTTACATGTCTGATTTAGGTGATACTAGTTTTACTTATTCTTTGCTTAATGGTGGCGAAGGTTTTTTATTGAAAATAACATTAGAAAATGCTGTAAATGTTGACACTGGGGCGTCCCAATTAGGATGTGGAATAGGTACAACTGAACCTAAAGTTTATGCTGTTTGTGCTAATTAATAATATGAAAAAAAATAAAAAATTAGGATTTACATTAGTGGAGTTATTAATAGTAATTTCAATTATGGGAATTTTGACAGTGATAGGGGCAGCTTCTTTTAAAACTGTTCAATTAAAATCAAGAGATGTTCGAAGAAAAAATGATTTGGGATCAATTTCCAAAGCGTTAAATATGTATTATAACGATATAGGAAGTTTTCCTCATGGAACTCCTGATATAAATGGAATGATAAAATCAGTAGGAGTCGGTTTTTCAGCAGCAGTTAATGGATCAATTACAACTTATATGGTGGAAATGCCCCGAGAAACAACTAAAGGAATTGAGGATTATCGTTACCTTTCTACGACAGGTAAATCATTTAAAATTTTTGTTAATTTAGAAAATAAAGAAGATAGTAGCTGTTTAAAAGATGGTAATGGAAATATTTTGTTAACTTATGACAGTTATAGAATTGAGACTGGATGTATTTATGGAATTAGTAGTTCAAATATAAAACTAGGAGATACATTGTTATGAAAAAGAATGGTTTTACTTTAATTGAATTATTGGTATCAATTTCTATAATTGCTATTTTGACAGTAATAGCATCTGTCAGCTTTTCTAAGGCTCAAAAAAATGGACGTGATCAACGACGGATTGATGATTTAAAATCGATTCAAAATGCCGCCGAACAATACTTTTTATTAAGTGGAAACTATCCTCCTGCTGGTTATTATCGACCAAATTTAAGCTGGCCGGTAAATGGTCAAGTTGTTTTGAATAAATTCCCTAGTGATCCAAAAAATATAGGAGTGGGAATAACTTACAGTGTTGTAAACGCTAATACAATTGGATACTGTGTCTGTGCAAATGTTGAAAATACTAAAAATAGTAATGCTGAAGACCAACGATGTGTTTTTGCTAATAGTGGTGGTGATTATTTTTGTGTTAAGAATCAACAATAGATTAGTTATTTAGTAAATAGCTAATAGTAAATTAGCAAAACAAAAAATGAAAAATATGAATAAAACAAAAAAAATAAATGGATTTACACTTTTTGAATTATTAGTGACGATTTCAATTATTGCCGTGTTAACTGCAGTAGCGGTAGTTAGTTTTGGAGGAATGACAAAAAAAGCGAGAGACTCAAGAAGAATAGCCGATCTTCAAAATATTAGAGTTGCTTTGGAAGCAATTAAACAAGTTGGAACAACTTATCCTGTTTCTTTAGCAACATTGGTAGATAATGATTTTTTGCAACAAATACCAATTGATCCAAAAGCTGGAGTTGGTGGTACTTACGTTTATACAAGAATAAGTGATTATAAATATCGTATTTGTACTTATGTTGAAGAATCTGGTTCAATAAATGCTGACGTTAGTGGTTGTCCGGGAATGTCAGTCGGAGTTGGTTTTACTGGTTATTATAAAGTGACTAATCCGTAAATTAGTAATTAGATCGTAGATGATAGATCATAGAAATAAAAATAAAATTCGATTGGGGTTTACCCTGGTGGAATTGATGGTGGTAGTGGCGGTGATTATAATTTTGACAGGAATTGGAGCTGCTTCTTTAAATAAAATTAATAATACTCAAGAGCTTGAAGGAGCCAAAAATGAATTTATAAGTAATTTAAATTTAGCTAGAAGTATGGCAATAACCAATCAATTACCGGAAGATGTTAATGATTCATTGAAATATGTTCTTGTAGTAACAAGTGTAGGAACAAGTATGAGAGCTGATGCTGTTATCACAAGTGGTGGTAACCAAACTTATTTTACAAAAGAAAACAATTCAATTACTATCAATTCTTCTTTTGGTTTTTCTGTAGAAAATGGAAGATTGACAGATGGAGATGGAATATTAGTTAGTAATCCTTTGTGTTTTACTTTGCTTTTGGCATCAAATCCTGACAATAGAAAATATGTTTACATAGATACTTCAGGATTAATTTATGAAAAAAATAGTTGTAATTAAAAATAAAGAAAGTGGTCAAAGTATCATAGAAATGATTTTTGCTATTACTATCGTGGCATTAGTAATTACTGGAGTAGTAGTGTTGATAGTAACTTCTATTGGGAGTAAAAATCGATCTTTTAGCCGAAAAAAGGCAATGGAAATGGCGGAAGTAGTGATGGAAGATTTGGTTGATCAAAAAAGAAATAATAGTACTGTATTTTGGGAAAAAAGTTCTAAGATTGGAGAAACTTTGCCTAATTTTTTGGGATATTCATATAATGTTGGTTATAGTGGAATGAATTGTGGAACTAACGATTGTGCTGTAGTGACAGTGACAATTAAGTGGGGTGATAATCAAAATATTTCTATTAATAAATTTTTTTCAAAAGAGGTTAATTAGTAATTAGATCGTAGATGATAGATCGTAGAAATAAAATAAAAAAAGCTGGATTTACATTAGT
>CAZLAG010000004.1:0-26661 GCA_964557475.1 uncultured Gammaproteobacteria bacterium | reverse complement strand
CAAAAAGAAAAAAATTTAAGAATTTATTATTTTTGCCATTCTGTTACCTAATTCTTCAAATTCTTTTTCTTTCCAACCTTTAGTGGTCATAGCTGGAGTTCCAATTCTAATTCCAGATGGTTTAAAGGGACCGGCTTTGTCGTGAGGAATTGTATTAGCATTACAAACAATTCCATTTTCTTCCAGTTTGACAGCTATTTCTTTACCTCTTCCTTCGCCAACATCGACCACCATCAAATGATTTTCTGTCCCAAAAACTTTCAAGCCATTTTTCTTTAAAGTCTCTGCCAAAACTTTGGCATTTTTAATTATTTGAACAGAATAATCTTTAAATTCAGAAGTTGATGCTTCGGCAAAAGCTACTGCTAAAGCGGCAATATTATTTTCATGAGGACCTCCTTGAAGTCCTGGAAATACTGCTTTGTCAATCTTCTCGATCAACTTCTCATCTTTTTCTAATCCTTTCTTTGTAACTCCTATAAACGCCCCACGTGGACCTCTTAAACTTTTATGAGTTGTGCTCATAATCAAATGGACATATGGTACCGGACTAGGATGTACTCCACCCACAATTAACCCAATAATATGTGATACATCAGCTACTAACCAAGCACCAACTTTGTCAGCAATTTTGCCAAACTTTTCAAAATCCAAAATCCACGGATAAGCCGTTGTCCCCGCCATAATCATTTTTGGTTTCTCTTTCAAAACTAATTCTTCGAGTTTTTTATAATCAATTCGACCATCTTCTTCAACATCATATTGAACACTTTCAAAAAATTTTCCCGAAAAAGTAATCTTCGGATGTCCATGAGTTAAATGACCTCCGGCCGACAATTTAAGCCCGCAAATTTTATCTCCTCTCTCCAAAAGAGCCATCTGAATTGCACTATTTGCCGGACTACCAGAATATGGTTGAACATTTAAATGTTCAACTCCTAATAATTTTTTACCCCTTTCAATCGCCAAATTTTCAATTTCATCAATAAATTTATTTCCTTGATAATAACGTCGACCCGGATACCCTTCTGCATATTTATTAGTTAAACAACTACCAATTGCCATTTTAACTTCTTCTGAAGCAAAATTTTCTGATGGGATTAAAGAGACAACTTTATTTTGTCGCTCTTCTTCTTTTTTAATTAAATCTCTTATTTGTTTATCGATCATAAAATATATTTTCAAAATTAATAACTCAAAACCAGACAACGTTTTCTTTATATCATAATCCCATTCTACAACAATTTACGTTGCTCTTCCCATTTAAAAAGTTCCCCTAATGATCTTTCTGTATGAACTCGTTTAATAATTTTGGCTAAAAGTGGAGCTACTGAGATTATAGTCATCCCTTTAAAACGTTTATGTTTTGGAATCGGTACTGTATCTAAAAATATTACTTTATCAGCTGCACTATTTTTTAATCTCTCAACCGCTTCTCCATTTAAAAATCCATGAGTTGCTCCAATAATAATTTTTTTAGCTCCAAATTTTTTAACTGCTTCTACTGCCCCAGTAATTGATCCACCACCGTCCACCATATCGTCAATTAAAAGTGCTGTCTTACCTTTAACACTACCAACCACATGAGCTGCTTCAGAAGTTCCGTGTCCAGTTCTAACTTTATCAACAATAGCAATTTGTACTCCTAATAAATCAGCTACTTTGTGAGTTTTTTTAGCCGCTCCAATATCTGGCGCCACTACTACTAAATCTTTATATTTTTTTCTCTGGATATATTTAGCAATCAATGGATACCCCATTAAGTGATCCACTGGAATATCATAAAAACCCTGAATTTGTGAAGCATGTAAATCAATTGTAATTAACCTTTCAACCCCAGCGACAGTAATTAAATTGGCTACTAATTTTGATGAAATCGGTTCATGTGATTCGGTTTTTCGATCTTGTCGGGAATAACATAAATTTGGACAAACCACATTAATTCGACCAGCCGAAGATCTTCTTAAAGCATCAATTATAATCAATAATTCCATCAAGCTATCATTAACGTTATCTCCAAAAGTTTGAATCACAAAAATATCATCACCTCTCACTTTCTTACCAATCCGTACATATATTTCACTATTCAAAAATTTTTTTATTACCATTGGAGTTAATGGTAAATTCATTTTTTTAGAGATTTTCTCGGCTAACTCTGGATGTGAACTTCCGGCTATTAACTGAATACCTTTCATAAAAATCCCTCCTTTTGAAAAATATTAATAACACTATTTAATACTTCTTCTCTAGTTTGATTAGCATTGGCAATTTTCCAACCATAACGCTTAGCCAGATCTAAATGGATTTGTCTTCCTTTTGGCCACAAATTCGTCGCACTTTCGTGAGTATGACCATTTTCAATTCCTGTTAAAAATCTTTCTCCATCTAATAAAATTGATAAATCAGCCTCCAATAATCCTTTATTAACTTCTTCCATCTCTTCTACGGTTGCTCCTCCAATCATTCCCCAAGCAATCCCTGTCCCTTTATAATCTTCAGCGACTATCCATTTACCCTCATCAATCATTTTTTTTAATTCACTTTCATAGTCTCTTCTGTTATCACTATAAATTTTTTGAACTGTGGTTGGATTTAAGTTCTCTGGATTTCCTTCACGTAAATACCGATTAATTCTTGGGCCAGTTGGTTCTAAATTATAAATTGGATATTTTAAATAAACTGTATCTTTACCTTTTGATTTCAAAAAATCAATTAGACTATTAACCATTGTCGTTTTACCTAAATTGTTCATTCCGTAAACCACAATGAATTTACCTTTCATTCTTTTAGACGTGCTCCTTTAATATTTTTCCAAATTCCACAAGATAATTTTCCTTGATCACACAATTTTTCTGAAATACATGGTGGGCCGGCGTTTTCAAATATAGTTGGGGCTACTTTTCTGACTTCTTTCAACATCAATCTAGCCACTTCTTGAACTTCCCATTGAGCTCTAGTGCATGTCCTTAAACTAAAAAAATGAAGCAACTCTCTAGCATTCATGCTCATTACAATTTTTACTTGAATAGATTGAGGTTGACAATATCGTGCATCCTCAGCTGGTATCTCAGCTTCGATCAGTTCATTATAAAGCTCTTGTGTTTTTTCTAAATGTTTTAAATATTTTTCTAAAAGTTTTTTATCTTTTAAGGCTTTAATTTTAGGTGGTATTCTATAAGCCGCATCTCCTCTTTTTACATACCTTCCTGACTGAATTGAAAAAGAAGCAATTCTGTGTCTTATTAAATGAATTTCTGTTACCCGACTAACTCCATCAATTGCAAAAGTAAAACTAGCATGTTCTAAAGTTGAAGTATGACCCGAATCTATAACCTGTTTTATTAATCTTTTTCTTACCTCTTCAGTTGTTTTTTCTTTTAACTCCTCTGCTCCGACTGAACTATAACATTGTCTAATAGCTGCCACTACATTTTCTTCTGGATCAGCTGTATGACTAAGCAAAGTTACGTTAAGTTTATCTTCTTTTGTCATTTTTATAATCTTTTTTAATTCTGACCAAATTTAAACTTTAATCAAACCAAAATCAATCGTAAAAACTATATCAAATAAATGTATCAAAGAACATCATCTTATATATCAAAGGATATCATCAGCAAAAAGGACACTTTTCACCTTTATACCAACATCCACATTTTTTACATTCTTTATAGTCTTCTGGTATTTCACCATATTTTACCTGACCATCTGAAGCTATATAATATCCCATTTTTTCACCAAACTCTCCTATTTGAGTTGTTACTGCACATCCACTACTTTCAACTTCCGTTATTCTATTCATTTGACCAAACATATATAAATTTAATTGTTTCCTATCTAAAATTTCTCCTTCAAACTGATTCTTCTTTATTGCCTTATAACAAGCAGAATACAATCTAAAGATTATATCTGGATCATCTGTAATTTTTTTACCAAATTTATTTTCAAATTCACTCACATAATCATTCACTATTGTCTCAATCAATTCCAAATTAGAAGAATTTTTAACTTCACTTAAAGTGAATAAATCAAATAATTCAGACAACTTTAAACCAGACGATTTAATTGGTGAAGCTAAAATCTCAAATTCATCTTTCATTTCTAATTGTCCCAATAAAGATCTAACCCGATTCATATCTTCAAAACCTTCTTTAACCACAATTCGATTCCAAACCACTCTTCCATCATCAACTACCCGCCAAAAATCAACACAATTACTTGGATAATTATATTTATCATTCTTTGGACTGAAACCAATCCATGTCGAATCAGGATCTTCTCTTAAACCTTGTTCAATCTTTTTTACTGATTCAATTTCTTCGCTACGTCCACCTCTAGATGTCAATTCAACTATTCTCTGACCAGATTTAAAATCACACAATTTACCATCATTATCAAAATAATACTCTAAGGTAAACTGAACTACACCAAAATCCTCTTCCAATTGAGTTTTTAACTCTTGAACTAAATTTTCTCGTCTTCCAAATTCATCAAGTCTATTTAAAAAATTCTTTTCTTTTTCTGGCGAAAAACCAATTGATTCTTTTTTCATATTCTTCTGCTCGGAAGTTTCTAGGCTCGGGCTTTAACCGTTGCGGCACAGCTTGGGAATTACACCCAATTCAAAAAAATAAAATTACTCTTCCTCAGCCCTCCTTGCTCTCAAAAATAAATAATCAGAAAGTCTATTAAAATATTCCAATATTTTATCATTCAATTTTTCTTGTTTATCTAAAGCCACTATTCTTCTTTCCAATCTTCTAGTCACTGTTCTAGCCCAATTTAAATTTAAAGCCTTTTTAGATTTAAATTTCAAAAAATTAGTCATTTGAGGTAACTTATTTTCTATTTTTTTAATATTTTTTTCCAAAAATAAAACCTTTTCATTTATATTAATTTCACTACCACATCCGATATAACCCATTAATATAGATAAATCATCCACGATCAAATCTTCTCCTCCAACCAATTCCAATATTGATTGGAGTTCATCAATAGTACCAATAACTTCGACCAACAAAGAGTCTTTATCAACTCGTTTATTTCCGCAAGTTGTTTGTCCTCTATCTCCAGTTTTTGTCGTTATCATTTTTTTTACGATCTAAGATCTATTAACTACACTTCGAGTATCCACAAAATACATTAGTGCATTTAAAACAACCTTCTTCGGCTCGAAGTGGTGATCCACAATCTGGACAAGCTCCAAATTTACTCTCAGCTTGATTAATTTCTTCACTGATCTTGGTCACATCTATATGAGTCAAACTATCTTGATCTACAAAAATACTTAATTGTTGGCCCTTAGAAATTTCCAAAACTGATTTACCAACAGCATCAAACATACTCAATACTGCCCCATTTCCCATACCTACTTTTTGGCCACAAGAAATTCCTACCAACTGTTCTGATATTTCATCAAGAGTTGCTCCATATTTTAGGGCTAATGATGCCAATCTTCCTGTTACTTCAGCTGAAGCTGCCAAATATCCACCAGATTTACCTAAATTTACGAATACTTCTACTGGACCATCTCCTTCTTCATAAAAAATTGAAGTGTAAACGCTACCAACATCACATTTTTTCTTTACTCTCAAACCGCTGGCTACAATTGGTGTTGGTTTTTTCTTTGGAATATAAACCGTTTCTTTTTCTTCTACTTTTTCATCTTTATCTTTTACTTTCTGCATTGGCTCAAAAGAACGTGATCCACTGCGATAAATTGTTATTCCCTTAGTCCCCAAAGAATAACTTAATAAATAAGCCTTTCTAACATCATCAACAGTAGCTGTTTCAGGTAAATTTATTGTCTTTGACACTGCATTATCGGTATATTCTTGAAAGGCTGCTTGAATTTTTATATGCCATTCAGGATCAATTTCTAATGCTGTAATAAAAATATTTTTAAAGTCCTCTGGAATCTCTTCTATTCCTTTAAGCATTCCACCATTTTTCACTATTTTTTCTACTAATTCTTCAGAATATATTCCCCTTTTCTTCATTTCTTCAACCAAAACCGGATTAACACTATAAAGAGTTTTTCCTTCCACTGTATTTTTTTGATACCCCAAAGAAAATACAGGTTCGATTCCCGAACTAGTGTCAGCAATCATACTAATTGTTCCTGTTGGAGCAATTGTAGTTAAAGCCATATTTCGTGGTCGATAGTCAGTGTTAGCATAAACGCTTTTTTCCCACCAAGGGAAAACTCCTCTAGTCTTTGCCAATTCTACAGTTGCTTCTTTTGCCGTTTCAGTAATAAACTTCATTATTTTTTTCGACCACTCGATTCCTTGATCAGAATTATATTGAACTCCAATTTTAAATAAGGCATCAGCAAAACCCATTACTCCTAAACCAATTCTACGAGTATTACTCACCATTTCCCTAATCTTTTGAACTGGAAATTGATTAATTTCTACTACATTATCCAAAAAATGAACCCCAGTAAAAACAGCCTTTTTCAATTCTTCCCAATCTAAATCTTTTTCTTTAACAAATTTTGCCAAATTTATTGACCCCAAATTACAGGCATCATAAGGCAAAAGTGGTTGTTCACCACATGGATTTGTTGCTTCAATTTGTCCCATAGCTGGTACTGGATTAGAACTTGGAGCATTCATTCTATCAATAAAAACTAAACCAGGATCACCATATTGCCATGCCAAACGAGTCACCAAATTAAATACTTTATAAGCATTTAATTTCATTTTTACTTTTCCATCCCGAGGATTTATAAGTTCGTAACCCTCACCTTTATCAACTTGAGTGGCAATTGCCCATTCATATAATTTTTTAACACCAATCTCTACTTGACGAAGTCTTTCATCAGCACTTCTAATTCCTTCAGCCAACCTAATTTCTTCTACCACTTCTTCTGGTATAGAATCATTTTCTACAAACTTTTTATCTTCATCAATTTTCTTCATGAAAGCATCAGTTACTGCCAAAGAAATATTGAAATTAGTCAAACTCCATTCATCAAGCTTTACTACTGCAAATCGTAATACATCTGGATGATGAATCGACAACATTCCCATATTTGCTCCGCGTCGAACTCCACCTTGTTTTATTTGAGCTGTTACATCGTTATAGGCTTGCATAAAACTCACCGGACCAACCGTAGTACCACCACTTGATTTAATATAATCACCATAAGGTCGTAATTTAGAAAAAGAAAAACCAGTACCACCACCACTCTTATGAATCATCGCCATATTAGACATAGTTTCCAATATTGATTCCATTGAGTCTTCTACTGGTAAAACGAAACAAGCTGAAAGTTGTTGTTTAGCTTTTCCGGCGTTTACCAAGCAAGGAGTATTTGGTAAAAACTTTTGTTCTGCCATTAACGAATAAAAATCAATTGCTAATTCGTTTGTCTGTTCTTCATTTTTTCCAAAATTTAAATCACCTCTAGCAACACTACTAGCTACTCTCCAAAAGATATCTGAAACTTTTTCATAAGCCAATCCCTCTTCATTTTTTTGGGAATATCTAGTTTCTGCAATATATTTTGCATTTTCTGATAATTGTGGTTCGATTAAATCTCTCATTTTTTAAAATCAACTAATAATTTTTCAAAATCTTTTATAGATTCAATATCTAAATAAACTGTGGCAAATCTCACATAAGCCAAAGGATCAACTTTCTTAAGTTTTTCCATAATCATCTTTCCAATTTCCTTTGAGGGAATTTCTACACTTTCCCAATTTAGCAATCTTTTTTCAATTTCATCAACAATTTTTTCTCTTTCATCAACACTTACTCGCCAACAGGCTTTTTCCAAACATTTTTCCAGCTTTGCCCGACTATAATCTTCTACTCTTCCAGATTTTTTTACAACTTTCAAATTAATGTTTTCTACTCTTTCATAAGTTGTAAATCTTTTTTTACAACTGATACATTCTCGTCGTCGCCTGGTGGCTTTACCATCCTCAGCCTCTCGACTTTCTAATACGTTAGACTCATCGTTTCCACAATATGGACATAACATAATTTTTTTTGAAGAATTCAGTAATTTTTAATTTTTAAATATTCACCCACCATCTATAGTGGCTGTGTATCATCATACCCACCACCTATAGAACCGGTCAATAATATAAACCATATCAAATTTATTATCTGCAACAATTCCGCGGAAAAATAATTTTCATAAAATATTTTTTAGTCTAAAATAAGTTATGAGTGAAGAAATAACAGAACATCTACCCGCATCAACGCTTAAAATAAGTAAAAATTTATTAGCTTCTAAAGAAAAACCTATTAATAATACTGATAAAGAACTTTGGCATAAAGCCACTTTTGGTGATGAACCAGAAACAAAAAACAATCCAGAAACAGATAAAGATAATTCTTTTTTTGTTTGCGGCGCCACTTTAAATATAGAAGGAGATGAAGATGCTCCTCCCGTTGCTAAACAATTTCATTCAGAATCAGGTAACATCAGTATTATTTCAGTAGCTGATGGTATGGGTGGTTCTGGAGCTAGACGAATCGAAACTGGCAAAACTACTGCTTATCATGGTTCTAGAGCAGCTCAAGAGGCTGTTTCTTCTCTCTCAATTTTAGATCTCAACCAAAATCTACCATCAATCAAAAACACCATTGAAAATTCTTTTATCAAAACATTTTCAGTTTTACCAAAAGTTCCAGAAAGCATTATTAAATCAAAATTATTAAAAGATTATCCTACAACAATCTCTGCTGCCATTCTTAAAGAAGATAATCGCAGCAAATCAGTTAAATTATTATGGACCGGAGATTCCCCTATTTTTATTTTTACCCCAGATACAATTTACACTACCGCCACACCAGAATCCGGAGATGCTCCAACATCTTCCATTTATCGTGATCATTACCATCTTGATTCACGAGAATTAACTTTTGATAAAGACACCCCACTTATGGTTGTTGTCGCTTCAGATGGTTTATTAAAAATGGGTCGAGATTCAATTGGTACCGCCATTAGATTTATTTTAGAAAATACTCAAAATATTGATCCCTCAAAAATTTCTCAACAAATGATTGATCGTTATCAACAATTAAAAAGTCAACATGCAATAGAACTAGATGACACTACCATTGCTATAACAACTTCTGGTGATATTTCCAAATTTAACCCAGATACACCAATTAAACTTATTGCTTAATCTTCTCACTAAACATTCGGGTTTTTAAAATCAAGCTGTTATAATACATCTATGAAAAAAGTCATAAACTTCTTTAAAGAAGTCATGGTTGAATTTAAAAATATCACTTGGCCTAAAAAAGATACTTTAATTCAACTCACAGTTGTGGTAATATCAATCTCAATTATCATTTCCCTAATCTTGGGGGGTTTTGATTATCTGTTTACTAATGCAATTGCCTTATTAGGTAAACTTTAAAAATATGCCAAAAACTTCTAATAAAACTAATCAAAAAGAGTTTTTATTTAAACTCTCACCTATTGAACCATCTATTGATGCCGCTTGGTACGTTATCAATACCTATTCTGGTCATGAATATAAAGCTATTGAAGCTTTAAAAACTCGTATCAAAACCATGGGTTTGGAAGATCAAATTTTTCAAGCTATCATTCCAATTCAACCAAAAATGATTATTCGTCGTGGACAAAAAGTTAAATCTCAAGAAAAAACTTTCCCTGGTTATGTTTTAGTTCAAATGACTTTAAGTGATGATTCTTGGATTACTGTTCGTACTACCCAAGGTGTCACTGGATTTATTGGTATTGATAACACTCCCAGTCCTCTTACCCAAAAAGAAGTTGATAAGATCCTTGTCAATATTCAAGATGATAAACCAAAATATGAAACTCCTTTCTCTATCGGAGATGTTGTTAAAATTACCAATGGTCCATTTGCTGATTTTATCGGTACCATTGATAGCATCGATCAAGAAAAAGGTAAAATTCGTTGTCTCGTTTCTTTCTTCGAGCGCGAAACCCCAGTTGAACTCGACTTTTTACAAGTTTCAAAAGAATTATAAAGTTTTAGTGCTCTAAAAAGAGGCTTCTCACTCTAACTTTTCAAAAAAATATGCCAAAAAAAATAAAAACAATTGTCAAAATCGCTATCCAAGCAGGTAGTGCTAATCCAGCTCCTCCAGTCGGTACTGCACTTGGTCCTCATGGTATTAAAATCATGGATTTCTGTAATGAATTCAATGAAAAAACCAAAGATCAAAGAGGTTCAGTTATCCCTGCTGTCGTTACTATTTATGAAGATCGTACTTTTGATTTCATAATTAAGAAACCTCCAGTTTCTGACATGATCAAAAAAATGTCTGGTGTTCAAAAAGGTTCTGGTACTACCGGTAAAGACAAAGTCGGTAAACTCACTATGGCCCAAGTTGAAGAAATTGCCAATAATAAAATGCCAGATTTAAATACCAAAGACTTAGAAGCTGCCAAAAGATCAGTCATTGGTACTGCTAAATCTATGGGTATTGAAATAATTGCTTAATTTTTATTATTTAATAGTTAATTAAATTCATATGAGCAAAACCTCACAAGAAAACAAGGCTAAAAAAGCCAAACAAGAAAGTGTGGAAGTTCAAGATAAAGAACTTGAACAAAAGGCCGTAACCGAAGAGAATTCAACAGAAGAAACCGTTGAAACTGTCGACACTGCCAACCACAAAGTTAGAACCGCCAAAGTTAGGGGCAAAAAATATCAAAAAGCTAAGAAGCTAATTGATGTCACCAAATACTACCCTATTTCTGAAGCTGTCAAATTAGTTAAACAAACTTCTTTTTCCAAATTTGAAGGAAAAGTCGAAGCTCACATAACAGTAGCTGATATTGGTAATATTGGAGAAATTAATTTTCCTCACTTAGAAAGTACTAGTAAAAAAGTTGTCATTTTAAATGACACTATTTTAGAAGAAATCAAAGCTGGTCAAATCAATTTTGATATTCTTATCGCTACCCCAGCTACCATGCCTAAACTTCTTCCTTTAGCTCGTGTTTTAGGACCAAAAGGTTTAATGCCAAATCCTAAAAACGGTACTCTTACTGATAAGCCAGAAGAATCAGTCAAAAAATTATCAGCTGCCAAAACAGTTGTTAAGACTGAAAAGAAAGCTCCAATTGTTCACATTTTAGTTGGAAAAGTTTCCCAACCAGAAGCAGAACTTGAAGCCAATGTAGCCGAATTAATCAAAGTGATTAAAGCTAACAAAATCAAAAAATTAGCTCTTTGTGCCACCATGGGCCCATGTGTTAAAGTTGAAGTTCTAAAATAAATCTCTTTTAGATTTCCAAAACCTCTCATTAATTTGAGAGGTTTTTTGTGATCTAAATTTTTTAAAAAAAATACCGTACTTCACACATATTGTGTTAATACGGTACTTACCGAAGTTTTCTTATTTAATTTTGATTCACCGGATTGGAATAAGTTAGCTTCAGGAATTGCGAGTATTGCTCATCAGTCATCGATATAGTCACCATCTTTGAGCAATATTTAATCACATCGTTATATACAAGCGGTGAAACATCTAAGTCAACAACATTATATTCAAAGATTTCTAAATTGAAATTAACTGTCAACTTATCACCACTTACCGTCTTTACTCTTTGAAAGTCACTTGCCGGAATTTCACAAATATAAGAGTAACCGTCACGACTCATCCATGAAAATCTGATGATAGTCTGACTTTTGCCTTCCAGGTTACCGCTTAAGAAAACAAAACTTCCAGTAACACTGTTACCTTCATAGCTATCCAATGCTAATATTGGCAAATCACCACCAATATTGGACATTATCAAAGCTCTATCTTTATCATCTTGACGGTTTTCAACAACGCCTGCAACAACCGCTCCTCCAAAAAAAATAAAGACAATTAATATTATTACTATTGCCCACTTAGATTCATTTTTCATTAAAAAAACTCTCCTTTAAGTTGTTTTTTTTTTAGAATTTCATCGTTTACGCTGTCAAAGATCTATTTAAAATTTGAAAATGCTATATTTTCAAACAGTATTTTTACCAAAGAAATTATATCAAAGAATATCATTAAATCAATCTTATAGGTTTTATTTCAACGCCGATTCAATTATTTTATCCAAAAGTTTTGGATAATTTATTCCCGCCGCTTTTGCTTCTTTTGGCAACAAAGATTTTGATGTTAACCCAGGTATAATGTTTATCTCCAACAAATAAGAAATATTATTCTTAATAATAAAGTCTAATCTAGCAAAGCTTTTACATCCCATTTTTTTAAAAATTAAACAAGAAATCTCTTGTATTTCCTTTGTTATCTTTTCAGAAATTCTTGCTGGTACTATTTCTTGACACATTTTTTCATTATATTTTGATTCATAATCAAAAAACTCATTTTTTGGGCAAATCTCAACTAATGGCAAAGCTAATATTCCCTTTTTATCTTCAATTACTCCACAAGAAACTTCCACTCCTTCAACATACTCCTCTACTATTACTTTATCGTCGTATTTTTTAGCAACATTAATTGCTTCTTTTAAACCACTCTGATTTTTTACAATATTTACTCCAAAACTTGAACCATTTTCATTTGGTTTCACTACACAAGGAACTTTCTTGACATCTTTCGGGACAATTACTCCTAGCTTCTTTGCAAATTTTTTAAAAGCAATTTTATCCATACCAAGTCGACAAACTTTTGAATTACTTCCTGTAAATTTAATTTTTCTTTTTTCAAATTCTTCTTGAATAGTACCATCTTCTCCATATTTGCCATGCAAAGCAATAAAAATTACATCTGGTTTTGTTTTTTTTAAAAAGCCATAGTCTCCATTAAAATCAATTCCAATTACTTCATATTTTTTCTTGTCTAAATTAGATATCACTTCATTTCCAGACATCAAAGAAACTTCTCTCTCACTACTAATTCCACCCATCAAAACTAAAATTCTCATTTTTTTCATCTTAATATAGTTTACCTGATAAAATACATTAGTGAAAAAAAATATTTCTCTATTTGTTTTGGCTTACATCAAATTTTTTGCCAAAATCCAACTTCAAAAAATTAGATTGGTTCAAAAACTAAAACATCGACAACTCGATATTGTAGGTATTACTGGTTCGGCCGGAAAAACTTCTACCTTACTTGCTTGCCAAACCGTTCTTTCTTCTTTTTTAAAAGTCAAAACTAATGACGGTTATAATTCTGAATCTGGTTTACCTTTATCTATAATTGGTCTCAAAATAAAAAATTATAGTTTCTTTTCCTGGGCGAAGATTCTTCTTCTTTCGCCTTTAAAAATTTTAACCAATTGGCAAGGCTTTGATGTTTTAATTTTAGAAATGGGAGTCGATTCCCCTGTTTGGCCTCACAATATGGATTATCTTTTATCAATTGTCAAACCAAATATCGGTATTTTTTTAAATGTTAGCCCTGTCCACTTAACCAATTTCAAAAATCTTGATCAAATTGCTCAAGAAAAAGCCAAGCTTATTAATCAATCCAATACCACCATTATTAATGCTTCTGACAAGTTAGTTAAAAAATACACTCAAAACAAAAATATAATAAATATCGTTCCTACCAAAATTAAATTAGAAAAGTTTTATCTTCCTGATATTTATCAAATTAGTTTTGGTGCTGCCCTTTCTTTGGCTCGAATCTTTAATATAAACTACAACGATGCTGTTAAAAATCTTCAAGTCAATTTCTCTTTACCTCCATCTCGATCATCAATTTTAAAAGGCATCAAAAATACTACTATTATTGATAGCTCTTATAATTCTTCTCCAATTGCTTGTCAAAAAATGCTTGAATTTTTGGATACTTTTAAAACCAAAAAAATTGCTGTCCTTGGTGATATGCGAGAACTAGGTCCATCAAATGAATCAGAACATAACAAAATATATCAACAAGTTTTAAAATCGGCTGATTTAATAATTTCCGTCGGATCAGAAACCAAAAAATATTTTGGTAATAAATCTATTAAGTTTAATTATTGGTGGCAAGCCGCTGAGTACTTAAAACAACAAATAAAGGGCGATGAAACTATTTTAGTCAAGGGCTCTCAAACCAATATTTATCTTGAAGAACTAGTTAAATCAATTCTTCAAAATCCTTCTGATTCTCCCAAGCTCTGTCGCCAATCACCTTACTGGCTCAAAACTAAACAAAAATTTCAAAAAGAAAATGGTTAAATTAGTTTTAAAAATTGATCTGTTTTTTTGATTAAAAAATCCGGTTTATTTTCTGCCAGCAATTTTTCATCACTAAATCCCCAAGCCACCGCGGCAATTTTTATACCTATTTTTTTACAAGCTTCAATATCTCTTACTTCATCACCCACATACAAAACCTGATTTTTATTTAATTTTCTTTTCTTTAAAATATTATTAAGTATTCTGGTTTTTCCAAACAAACTTCCCTTCCCCACCACATAATCAAACATTTCAATTTTATTTTTTTTCAAAAAATCTTTGATATTTTCTTCACTATTTGTCGAAATTATTCCCAACACTAATCCTCTTTTTCTTAATTCCAACAAGACTTCTCTAATTCCTTCAAATGGTTTGACTGATTTTATTTTTTGATTCATCAATCTTTTACCAACCCTTAATATTTTTAATATTTTCCAAACAGAAATATTTCTTTTTTTAATTAATTCAGCCACACCCTGTTGACGATAAATTTTAAGTTCTTTATCTCCAAAATTTTCAAAACCAAATTCTTTATTATGTTCTTCAAAAATTGCCATCATCGCTTCAAAACTATCAGCCACTGTCCCATCAAAATCAAAAATTATTTCCTTAAACATTTCCTATTTAAAATCCTTCTCTTTTTTCATTTCCCTTTCAATTAGGTTTCTCAAAAACACTGATTTAGGAATCATTCTTTTTTGAGTTACCCAATCAAGATAAGTCAAAATCTTGGGACTAACAAAAAAATTAAATCTGACATCTACTAATGCCGCCACTTTTTTAAGAGTTGTTTTAATCACTTCTTCAACATTTTCATTATTATATTCCACTAAAAAAAGTTTCTGATCCACAATCCCTCCAATAAAAATTGGTTTAACATCAGCTTTGTATAGAGCGATTACCGGTTTATTCATCTCCAAAGCTTGAGCAATTAAATATCCTGCCGACATACTATGTCCTGAAACTTCTATTACTACTAATTCTGCTTTTTTTAAACTCTTTATCGATTCTTCATAATTACTTCTCTTAAATTTCAAAGATTCATTTTTTACATCTCTAACACCTGATTTAATTAATTTCAAAACTTTATCACTCACCATTTTATTACCATCGGCCAAAACTTCATACATTCGTTTATACAAAGCCACATCTTTTCCCACCAATCTTGATGACGCTACAAAATATACCTGCATAACCAATTATACTATAAAATTCCTAACTTTTCGTTGAAATATTCTATATCCATTTTAGCTACTTCATCCCAACTCTGTTTTAAATTATGATCATTTCCCTCTCTAATATCCAAATCAACTTCTTTACCCATTTTTTTTAACTTATTTTGTAAATCTTTTTGCCAACTAACTTTACACCATTCATCTGCCGTTCCTTGATGAATCAATATTGGCGCTTGTATATCATCATAAAAATTATCAATTGAATAAAGTTTACTATCATATTCTTTCTCAAAATCTGTAATTTTTTGTTTTACAATTTTTCCATTTTCACTATCATCCATGGTTTCCAACACGCTTTCTGGAAAAGGATTGGTCATTGGAGCCCATAAAACTGTCGGATAATTTTTACCAGTAATTTCTAAAACAGAAATTGCAATTTGCCCACCATTACTATGTGCCCAAATTCCAATTTTTTCTGGATCTACAAAATCTAAATCTTTTACTGATTCAATTAAATCCAACACACTTACCGGTTTTTCAAATCTCGCTTCCAAAATATCTTTCGATTCTTGATCCGACAAACCAAATCCCAAAAAATCTAAACTTATTGTCACAAATCCATTTCTGGCCAATTCATCTGCCATTTTCCAACTTCCAGAACCCACAAAATACCCTTGGGATTCGGCAAATCCCCTAATCATAATTATTACTGGCATTTTATTACTCTTTAGTGTTAGTGGTATGTTCATCATGCCACTTATTTTTTTGCCATTACTAATAAAAGTAATTACATTACTAGTAAAATTAATTTCTTTTTTAATTCCTTCCTTTGCATAAGTTTTTATCAAATTTTTCCGAGCCTCACCAAGTGTTTTGTTTTCTTCTACAATTTCAATTTTTGATGGTTTATTTTCTCTTTTTTTTAAGTTTTCAAAATTATATTGTGCCAAATAACCAGTATTTTTTTCTATCTTTTTATTTTTTTTAATATCACTAATCGGATTTTTAAATTCAGTTTCTAATTTCCACCATCCCATTTTCCAACCCAAAATCACTCCACCAATTAACAACAAAAAAATACCTATTGTTAGCAATAATCTTTTCATTTTACTTTTGACAAATATTTATTTATTAGTTTATAATTTCAAAATATTTAAATAAACAATATATTTCGCATATATTCCAATTCTTTATTTTAATATAAAAGTTCTTTGGAAAAATAATTTTGGATTTTTGTCAGTCAACGTGACTGGCTAAAAAATAAACAGGAGGTATGTTATGTCGCAAAAAACCAATGAAAAACATGGTCCAAAAGGGGTAGCTAGAAATACTCAAGCTGCCGAGATATTGGAAAAACACAGACAAAACAAACCATCTTCACCTCCCCCATCCAAAAAATTTCCCAACAAAGGACCCAGGAACAAAAAATAGTTGCTAAAACCAACACACTTTAGCGGTGGTACGCAAAAACAATCATCAAAAATTGTGTACCACTGCTTTCCCTTTTTTATCTTATAATCTTGACTTTCCCATTTTTCTCAACTACAATCACCACATATTTAGGTTAAAAATAACTAAAATCGATGGCGATTTTTCATTTTTTTTAATTAAATTAATACTATAAAAAAAATAGTATTGCACTTTTCCAGTTTATCTAATAAATTCGAATTTATTGGCCAAAAAGCCAGTAAAAATAAAAGGAGGCTACTTATGTCTAGACGTCGTTACTACAACCAAACACTCGCTGATCAAGGACTCGACACCCCAGAAAACATTGGAAAACACTCCAAAGAAAAACCCGTAAAAAGAAACGGAAAACCCCCGCGACATCCGCCTGTTTCCAATAGAGGATCATCTACCAAAAGGTAATTTCCAAAGGATTAATTGATCCACGTATTTTTAGATAAACCAGTACTTTAAGTTTTAGTCAATCAAAATACAATAAAAGGAGAAGCTACTATGCCATTTACACCTTTCTCTGTCCCCAAAGGAAAACTTGACAAAGCCATAGAAATTCTCGAAAAAGAGAAAATTCCACATAGTGGAGGAACTCTCACGACAGACCGTGTTATCTATGTCCAAGACGACTGCACCAAAAGATTCAAACGAGCCTGTCAAGTCGAAGGAATTTTTCCAAAGGAAGAACATCCTTGCTATGACAAGCTGACACAAATCTGAAGATACTTTTAATCATTTGACTGATTAAAACCAAGCGATACAAAAAAATAGTTGTAGTCTAACTACAATCTAAATTTTTGTATCGCTTGTGTCATTTTTCCCAAAAATATCCCATAACTTGAATTTTTTTATAAAACTTAGTAGAATAGCCCTCTGTAAATTTCAGAAAAATATTTCTGGTTTTTACGTACTTTAAATCCATAAAAGAATAAAAATAAATTTAGGAGGAATAGATCACCATGACAAAAATTACTCTTATTATTCCAAATGGTCCTGACGAAAAACCTGTCGCTGATCTAAAATATTGTCAACAAAAGCTTACTATTTTTTGGGATCTACATCATTTTACTTGTCACTCCACCGAAAATAACCATGAATTCGAAATTGATCACCAGTTTTGTGATTTCGAAAAACTTCTTTACGAGGGTATGTTCGTTTGCTACGGAAAAGGCAAAGTTGATGGCAAAAAACGACTTCACTCATTAATTCGTATCAAAATTCTTTAAAATCTTTTTGAAAGGAGATTGATTTTCGGTGCAAGTAGAAAAAATTGAAGGTGAAACTTCAATCATAACTATTGTTTGTAACACTGCTTGGTTTGTCCCAAAAGAAGAAGATTATTCTTATGTTAAAACAGAAACAGAATATCTTCTTGAACTTTTAGGGTATGACTATCAACAAACAACCGACCCGAAGACACTTATCATCAAAAAATTAGACAGTGAACAGATTAAAGAACTATATATATCTTTCACTGGCTTAAAAAATTCATTTAGATGGTTAGCTTTTTGGTCCGAAATAAAAATCGAATAATTTTTGAAAGGAGATTTGTTTGTATGACACAAACTTCAACTGGAAAAAAATTCTTATTCATCACTATCTTAAACGACAGACCGAAACTTTACCAAGACAAACTTATAAGTGAATGTCTCGAAAAATCATACCCTGGAAAATACAAAATCATTGATTTAAAAACAATTCGCGTCACCCAAAAAGATCCAGATGATGAAGAAGAAATTAACCTCCTCAAAGGTTTAATTCAATACCACGCAAACAAAAGCATTCCTAGATTTCTCAAATTTGAGGTCAACTATTTTTAATTCTTTATGGATTTGTGGAAGCACGGGACAACTTAACAAATTATTTTAAATAATAAATTGTTACTCGTGCTTCCCATTTCCCTCTTATTTACAATCTAAAACTAATACGTTATAATTCTCCATCAACCGAAGACAGCCGGCACAAAAATAAGTCCAGCCGAGGCAAAACAATTTATTTTGTTTTATCTATACCTCGCTTCGTCGAGGTTTTTTTATTTAAAAAATTATTTTTTAATCTACGATCTAAGATCTACGATCAATGATCTAACTAAAAATGCCAGCAATCAAAAAAATAGAACAAGTCGACCAAGTTGCTAAAAAATTAGCCGACGCTAAATCTGTAGCTCTTATCCAATATCAGGGTTTAAATGCTGCTGATATGGAACAACTCCGAGCTAATATTCGTGCTCAAGGTGGACAAATGGAAGTTGTCAAAAACTCTCTTATTACTCGTGCTTTAGAAAAAATGGGGATCAAACTCCCAGAAGTTCTTACTGGACCTACCTCTATCACCTATTGTAATGATGATGAAGTCGCTCCTTTAAAAGAAATCGATAAAGTCAATAAAGCCAAAGAATTAACCTCTTTCAAATATGGTATCTTCGACAAAAAACTTTTATCTCTTGATGAACTCAAAGTTTTTATCAATTTGCCTTCCAAAAGTACTCTTATTTCTCAATTTGTTGGTGGTTTAGTCAATCCTCTTCAAAGATTGGCTTACGCTCTTCGTTACAACCAAACCAATTTAGTTCTAACTTTAAAAGCACTTGCTGAAAAACAAAAATAAATTTATTTATTAATTATTAATTAAAAATTAAAAAAAATATGTCAGACAATAAAATAGAAAAAATAATCGATTCTGTTGCTGAATTGTCTGTTCTCGAGCTTTCTGAATTAGTCAAAGCTCTTGAAGAGAAATTCGATGTCAAAGCTGTCGCCGCTGCTCCTGCAGCTGCTGCTCCTGCTGCTGGTGCTGCTGCTCCTGCTGCTGAAGAAAAAAGCGAATTTGACGTAGTTATCACTTCTGCTGGCGCCAACAAAATTGCCGTCATCAAAGCAGTTCGTGAATTCAAACCAGAATTAGGTTTGAAAGAAGCTAAAGATATGGTCGATGCTTGTCCAGCCGTCTTAGGTACTATGAAAAAAGATGCTGCTGCTGATGCAAAAACCAAACTTGAAGCCGCTGGTGCCCAAGTCGAACTCAAATAATTAACTTATTTGTAAATTAAAATCCCCCGTCTTTCGGGGGATTTTTAGTTTATTCTAATGAATTTGATTGATAAACTTCTGGGCTTCCAGGTCTAATCCAGATGGTTGCTGATTTACCTTCCGCATTTCTTCCTATACTTTGTTTAACTTCAAAGGCAATATCTTTTCGTATATTTTCTGGTATTTCTTTTATTCCAGGAAAATCAATGGTTATTCCAATATCAGTATCAGAATTATTTCCACTAAGATGATGTTCAACTTTTCCATTAGGAAGAATTGTCGATATTTCTTTTCCAATTTTACGATCAGGACAATTTTCTCCTGAAAAAAATGGCATATATTCTTTTGATCCAGAAAAATAACTTTCATTTAATCTACTTGAAGTAATAATTGTAGTTTCAGCTTTAACTGTTGTATTAAATTCTGATCGCAAAAAATTAGTTTCAATTTTATCTTCCGGAGATATTATTTCAAATGTAGTTCCTCTCCAAGCTTCGATTGTTGTTGATTTAATTCCAAAAGGATAATTTCTAGCAATTTCTTGAATTTCTTCACAAGCTTCTTGAATTAATTCTTTTTTTGGGTCAAAAATATCATTACTAAAATCTGGATATTCTATCCCTCCACAAGTAAATGATACTTCAATACTGGATTCATCAGTAAGCGAATGCATAAAAGACATTTCTACATCATTTTCATCCGGAATTTGTAATTTTTTTACAATAATATCTAAAGCTGCCTTACATAAATCTTTCTCTTTTTGAAAAATATCAACCCCAAATCCTACCTCAAATATAGCTCTATCAAAATCTTTAGTTGAAAGTTTAAGTGTACATAATGGCATAATTTTATTTAATTTTTAAATTCGCTTGAATATATCAACTAAATAAACTAAAATACACTTGATGTCCGAACAAACAGACAACTTAAATTTTCTTCTAAAACCATTCGGTTTAAATTCAGAAGAATCAACTATTTACCTTAATTTACTTGAAAGTGGTACTTTATCGGCACTAAAAATTAGTCGTCAAATCAACATGGCTCGCACCAAGGTGTATCGTATTTTGGACAATCTAATCAAAAAACAACTTGTCGTTCAAGAATATAATCAAAACGGTTTTAAATTCAAAGCTAATCACCCTTCAAAACTAAAACAATTAATTACCCAAAAAGAAATTGAAATTTCTGTCCTAAAAGAATCCCTACCTCAAACTATAGATTTCTTAGAAAAACATATAAATCTTAATCATCCTCAATCACAAATTCTCTATTATCAAGGGTCAGACGGTCTTTCTCAGGTCAATTGGAATTTATTAAATGCCAAAAAAGAATTTTTAAGTTATGAAGTTGACACTGCTGATGTTTACCTCCCCCACCTTGAAGCTGAAAAACTTCGCCAAGCTTTAATTGACAAAAATATTACCTCAAGATCTTTGATGAATAAAAAAAGTCTTCAACCATTTTCTCAAGTCAAAAATCGAGAATTATTTCAACAAATCCGTTTTATTCCACCACAAATTCTAACCATAAAATCAGACATTTTTATTTACAACGACATTTTTACTATTTGTCATTATCTTGATAATAAAGATGTCTTTTGTCTTGAAATCAAAAACCAATTTCTTATCGATATGCAAAAACAAATCTTTGAAAACCTCTGGAATCAATCTAAAAAAAATATTTAAAATTATTTTTTTTCTAAAAAATCTCCCCAACCAATTTTAATAAACGTTTCACGACATTCTTTTTCCAACACTCCATCAACCACTTCTGGTTCTTTATCAAAAGGTGGATTGAATTTAGCCAAATTTTTATCTCCTAAAATATTCCATTTATTGTGTCCTCCCATATTTGGCGATCTCACTCCATAAACAACCCTTTTAAAATGCAATTCTCTCATCATAAATGAACACATTGGGCATGGTTCACAATTTGAATATATCTCACAATTCGACAAATCTTTTGTTTTTAATTTCTTTTGCGCTTTTCTCATAGCCATTATTTCAGCGTGGCAAGTAATATCATGATTTTTTTCATTTCCATTAGTCGCTTTTATTATTATTTTTTCATCCTTTACAATCAAACTTCCAAAAGGAGCCTCTCCTTTTTTAATCGACATTTCCGCTAAAGCATTACATTTTTTGATAAATTTTTCATCTCTTGTCATATTCAATTATAACCTCATGTTAAAATGAATTACCTATGAATTATGCAGTAATCATGGCCGGAGGATCCGGCTCCCGTCTATGGCCGCTTAGTCGTAAAAATAAACCTAAACAGTTTCAACCTTTAATATCAGAAAAAACTCTTCTACAAGAAACTTTTGATCGGGTCAAACAAATTCTTCCCGAAAAACAAATATTTATTTCGGCTACTCCAGAATATGGTGAAGAAATTCTTCGTCAACTCCCTACTCTTCCAAAGGAAAATTGTATTCTAGAACCAAGTGCTCGCAATACTACTGCTGCTCACGGTTTTATTGCCATTCATTTGCTCAGAATCGATAAAGATGCCGTCTTCACCACTCTTCCTTCAGATCATTCAATTCAAGACGTTCCCGCATTTATAAAAGCCACTCAAGCATCTTTTGATGCCATTGCCAAATATCCAGATAAACTCCTTACCTTAGGTATTACCCCAACCAGACCAGAAACTGGTCTTGGTTATATTAAAATTGGTAAAGAATTTGATCAAATCAGTGGTGAAAAATTTTATACCGTTGACTCTTTTGTCGAAAAACCAGATTTAGAAACTGCCAAAAAATACGTTTCCAATTGGGGTTATTTATGGAACAGCGCTAACTACATGGCCCGAGCTGACGTCTTGATGGGTTGGATCAAAAAATATCGTCCTGCTACCTATGAGCTTCTTCAACAAATTGACGAACTTATTAAAAAAGATCCAAAAGATCCAAAAATTAAAGAAGTTTACGAGATGATTGATAAAGAACAATTGGCTGATTCTATTGCCGAACAATCCGACTGTCCTACTTTAGTTATTCCGGTAAATTTAGGTTGGGATGATGTTGGTAATTGGGGAGCAATTTTTGATCTTATTTCCAAATCAAAAAATGTAGACATTGTTACTAAAGGTAATGTTGTTGACCACGACAGCAAAAACTGTCTAGTTTATGCTGACAAAAAACCAATTGCTATTTTGGGACTTGAAGATATTGTTATTGTTGATTCACCTGATGCTTTATTGGTCACAACTCGAGAAAAAGCCCAATATATCAAAGATCTTCTTCCGAAATTAGACGAAAAACTACTCTAAGGCACTATTACTGTTGCTGAACAGGTCGATAAGTAATATCTGAAGAAACGATATCTTGAATCGTTAGCGTAGTTCTATTTTGTCGGAAAGCATAATCATCTCTACTAAAAGGAATATCCATTTCCCCTAACTTTAATGGCGAAGAACCTAAATCACCAGTTATTTCTCCTGACTCAACATCCAATCGAATTCCAGTTTTACCAACAGATAAAACCTTACCAATCAAAGTTTCACCTATATGAGATTGTTCTTCTGGATCATCTTCACCCATATAACAATAAGAATCTTTCTGTAAACTCACAGTCACTTTTCTGCCTCGTAATTCCAACAAAGATGAAACAGCATCATCTTCCATTACTAATTCTTGTCTATATCTATTACTTGTTCCATTACGAACAGATAAACAAGATAATTTCACTATTTGTTTTTCTTTATTCATAAGTAAGCGAATAATAACATTTTAAAGTTTAAAGTCAAACAATCATATTTCACCAAAAAACCGGCAATTTTACTTGCCGGTTTTTAATTTCAAAACAATTTTTATTCTCTCATTAGAGGAATTCTTGCAGGATCAAGATTGTCTACAATCTCTTTAATTCCCTCTTCCAAAGACACACTTGGTGCATATCCCAATTCAGTGGCAATTTTTTCAATTCCAGCCAATTGAGTTTTGATATAACCAGATTTAATTGGATTTTCAATTAATTGTGGTGGAATATTTTTACCCATCACTTTATTAATGATTGCTACCAAATCAATCAAATTGATTGCTGTTGCTGTTCCAATATTGAAAATATTAAAGCCATATTTCTTTTCATTATTCATGGCTTTTTCAATCCCCTGGCAAACATCACGAACATTGGTAAAATCTCTTTCTTGTTTACCATCACCATATAAAATAGCCGGTTTTTCATTGGCCATTCCCCAAATAAATTGAGATAAAACGTTAGCAAAAACTTTTTTATGACCTTCATTTGGACCATAAACACTCATAAATCTAAAAGCAATTATTTCAAGTCCATAAACTTGAGAATAAACTCGAGACATACTTTCTTGAGAATGTTTGGTTACTGAATAAAAATTTGGAGGTAATACAAATTGATCTTCAGTTAATGGAGTTGGATTGTTTCCATAAATTGACGAGGTTGAAGCAAACATTACCTTCTTGGCTTTGATGTCACGAGCAAAATTGAGTACATCTAAATGACCCATGATGTTGTTTTCCATTGAATCTCTTAAATGATCCACGAACATTGGTGCAGATGAAGAAGCTGCCAGATGAACTATATAATCAAAATCCATTCCTGCACTTTCTAATTCAGCTCTATTTTTAACATCACCAACGACTAATTTAACCTCTGGGACCAAATTTTCTTTTACACCCAAAGATAAATTATCAAAAGCTGTCACATCGTGACCCTTTTTAACCATCAAATTACAAAAATTGCTGCCTATAAAACCAGCACCACCGGTAACTAAAATTTTTGCCATTTTATTCCTTTTATTAACTATTAATAAAACAAGAGTAATCTCATTCTAGCCTTATTGGAAATCTTTTTCAACCCTTCTTTATAAAACCGTTTATATTCTCTATTGTTGTTTTGATTATTCTCTCAATTGCTTCTTTAGTATTAAAAGCATTATGAGGTGTAAATACTACATCATCTCGATCTCTTAACATATGAAAACTCAGCACTTCTTGTAAATTATCTTTAGTAATTTTTTTACTCATCACCACACTCATACTATCAACCAACATTTCTTCTTCTGTTACATCCAATCCCGCTCCAGCCAAAATTTTATTATTCAAAGCCCAGACTATCGCCTCACTTTCTACTACTGCCCCTCGAGCCGTATTAACTAGATAACTTCCTGGTTTCATCAACTTAATATTTTTTTTGTTTATCATATGAAAAGTTTCTGGAATCGCTGGCACATGAAGTGTCACAAAGTCCGACATTTTTAGACAAGTTTCTAAATCGGTATATTTAAAACCCATTTTTTTTGCTATTTGAGGATCCTGATTACCGTCTACTCCCAAAACTTTCATTCCAAAGCCTTTGGCGATCTTAATTACATTTTGGCCTATCTTTCCGCAACCAATTACTCCTAATGTTTTTCCATATAAATCAACTCCCGTCAAACCTTCTGGACTAAACTCTCCCTCCTCCACTGATTGATGTGCCACTACAATTTTTCGAGTAATCGCCAACAATAATGCAAAAGCATATTCAGCCACTGTATTTGAACCATAAACTGGCACACTATTTACCACCACTTTTCTTTTATTACACTCATCACAATCAATATGATCCATTCCTGTCGATCTAGTCGCCACCATTTTTAAATTTGGCAATTTAGCCAAAACATTTTTATCTAAAGTCGAGTAAATAAAAGGTGAAATAATATCGTATTTTTTGGCTAATTCGATATCATCTTGAACTTCTTTTTCAAAAATTCCTACTCCAAAAGTATCCAATTTAGAAATTTCTCTTTCGATAATTTCTTTTTCCCATGATTTAACTCCAAAAAATGCAACTTTATATTCCATAAATTATTTTACACTAAAAACTCATCTGTCTTTTTAAGAAAATATCTTTTTAAAATTTGCAGTCATAATTTTTGAACGTGTTTGAGCCTGCATCGCAGACTCATTTTCCAGTGAAAAAATTCGTGACAAAAATTTTAAACAAATCTGATTATTGACACACAAATATCCAATATGATTAACTGATTATAGTTAATCATTATTTTGATATTAGAGGAGCCAGTCTATGGATTATCAAACTGAATCACAAGACAAACTTGTGAAACAACAATCAGCCCCAAAAAAGATCAATGGCGTCTCCATTGACAATCTTCCCGACCTTCTCACTGTCGCTGAAGTCGCCGATTTACTTCGAGTCAGCAAATTGACTATAAAGCGCTGGGGAAAGAGAGGTAAATTGCCCGCTATTCGTATCAATGCTCGTGGTGATCGAAGATACCGCAAAGAAGCTGTTCTTTGGTTACTTGGCATTCAATCCGAATAAAAAATTCCTGCCCAATTCCTGTCCAATTTAATTAAGCATTTTCTGGTGTTGGATCACCTATCGTTTGAGTATGAACTGTAGATCCAATTTCTCTGGTTGAAATAGAGCCACCTTCTTCAGAATATCTTACTTCACTACTATTACGTTTAACCGGTAAACCAAAACAATCATCACCTGGATCTTCGCCATAAGGAAGCAATAGACCAGTACGAGATTCTTCGTCACACTCTGGATAAGCTTTTTTTATTTTTTCTGGATTCATGTGGATATTTTAACTCCGAAGATTTCCTTTTTCAACTTTTTTCTATTTATAGACTAACAAGTTGTAGTAAATAATCTGTAAAATGGTTTCAATACCATCAATCAGATTGATATGCTTTCCTTCTTTATAAGTCCTTGGTTTATAAGAAATAGCCACTTCCCCTACTTTTATTGATTTTATTTTTGAAATTCTCGCCGTAAACTCTGGCTCAAATCCAAATCTTCGAGATTTTAATCGACCACATATTTGATCTAAAGTTTTTTTTGTAAACACTTTATAACCAGTTTCCATATCAGT
>CAZLAG010000003.1:0-28329 GCA_964557475.1 uncultured Gammaproteobacteria bacterium | reverse complement strand
TTCATCAAGAAATAGCTTTCATAGATTTTGTTCAAATGAATGTCAAAAAGATTTTCAATTTAAATTGAATATTTCAGGTTGGTTAAATGGGAAAATTAATCCACTGAATAGTAATGGAATAATTAAACCTTTTGTAAGGAAATATTTATTTATTAAAAATAATAATAAATGTTGTTTGTGTGGCTGGGGAGAAATAAATAAGACTACTAATAAAATTCCATTAGAAGTTGATCATATTGATGGTAATTTTAGAAATAATGACATTAAAAATTTAAGACTTTTATGTCCTAACTGTCATAGTTTGACTTCTACATATAAAAATCTTAATAAAGGTAATGGTAGAGATAAAAGAAAAAGAATTTGAGGTAGAATATAGAGATGTCTGAAATGAATAAAAAAATTTTGATATTAACTGATGACATGCCATGGGGGCACAGATCAATCGCCAGAGCAATTTATAATTTTTTAAAAAAGGAATTGGGTGATAAATATTCTATAGAATTGGCTGAAATTAAGGCAGAAACAATGTCAATGAATGAATTTTATACTTTTGCTTATAGATATGTTCCGGGTACGAATAAATTTTTTCATAAAATTTCTGGTTTAAAAGTAGCTCAGGATATATTAAAGGAAGTAGCTATTTTAAATTCTAAAAATTTAGAAGAAAAAATTAGTCAAATAAAACCAGATTTAATTATTTCAACTTATTTTTTACATAGTCATTCTTTGGTTTGGTGGAGAAAGAAGAAAGGAAGAAATTTTAAATTATGGACTGTAGCAGCTGATCCATGGACAATTAATCCAATATCGTTTGTACCTGAGGCTGATTTAAACATTGTTTATGATGAAATTGGTAAGAGAGAAGCTATTAAGAATGGAGTTGAATCAAAAAAAGTTTTTGTAACTGGTTGGTGGACTAGAAGTGAAATGTATCAAAAGTTTGATTATCAAAAATCTAGAGAGAAACTTGGTTTTAAAGATAATCGACCAGTAGTTTTCGTTGGGGGTGGCAGTTTGGGAACAAATTCACTTTATAAATTATTACCTTCTTTATTAATAGTTAAGAAAAAGGTTGGTTTAATTATCAATACAGGTACAGATAAATTAGCCTTTGGATTGATAGAACAATTTACAAAAATTTTGAAAACGATAAAAAAAGATAAACAGATTCAAATTAAACATTTAGGTTGGATTGATAATATGTCAGAAATTTTGGCTGCAGCTGACATAGTTTTTGGTAAAGCTGGTCCAAACTTTTTGTTTGATTGTGTAGCTTGCAGAAAACCATTTGTAGCTATGACTCATATCGGGGGTCAAGAAGATGGTAATATCGATTTAATCAAAAAGAAAAAATTGGGTTGGATAAAAGAAAAAAATGGCGAGATTGCTGATTTTCTAATTGAATATTTAGAAAAACCAAAATATTTTGAAAATAAATTTAAAAAGGAAATAATTAAAGAAGGGGACTTAAATAAAAAAAGTTTACCTTTGATTCTAAAAAAGATTAGAGAGGAGTTTAAATAAAATTATTTGTATTTTCCACCCATTTTGTATTCTTCTACAAGTGGGCTATGATAGCCATTTTGAAGAACATTAAGATTGAGACGTAATTGTTTAATAACAGAATTAAGAATACCTTTTGATTGATAGCGGCGAAGAGAAAAAATGTAACAAGGTTTTTTTAAAATGATGTATTTATAATTGAAATTGTAAAGTTTTTGAAACAATTGACCGTCTTCACCAAACTTAGTTTTAATATCGTAACCACCAACATCAAAAAAAGCTCCTTTTTTGACTGCTTGCATTGATCCATAGGCAAGAGGGGATTTAATTATTTTTCCAGTTTCAAAAATCAAATTACTTAAGGAGGCATACATTTTTTCGGAGGCTTTGGTGGAATTGACAGTAATATAAGTGGTCAAGAAATGAGGATGTTTAGTTTTAAAAGCTTTGGCTATGGAAGTAAGATAGTTTTTGGGAATTTGAGTATCAGCATCAAAAAAAATAAAAATATCACCTTTGGCTTTTTGAGCTCCTAAATTTCTTTGAAAAGAAACATTGCGAGTAGTAGTGGAAAAAAGGTGGAGTGGATATTTTGAAGGAAATTCTTTGGTAACTTGGGCTGTTTTATCTTCGGAATTACCGTCAACAACAATGACTTCGAAATCAGAAAAATTTTGTGAATTTAGATTTTTAAGTAAATTAGGAAGATAATGTTCTTCATTTAAACAAGGAATGATGACAGAAAAATATGGATTTTTCATAAGAGTTGTCCCACCAAAAGTGTTCTTTAAGCGGCTTTTCCACGCTAAATAAACGTGGGGGAAAATCGGTTTACTAAGACGAATCCGAGCAAACACTAATCTTCCTTTTTAGAAGTTTAGTTAGAAAAAACACCTTCTAAAAGAATTGGCTTTTGATAGGACATTTAAGTCTAACAATATTAAAAAATTTTGTCACTAAAAATATGAAAGTTATTTAAGTATTTGCGGGGTTAATGCGTTAATTAGTTATATTTATTGAGGTATAATTGTTTTTATGAAAAAACAAAAAATAGAAATAACTAAAGATATTTTGATAGGGGATTTGGTAGAAAATTATCCAGATTTGGCCAGTGTTTTGGTGGAAAAATACGGTTTTCACTGTATTGGTTGTATGGCAGCAGGTATGGAAACCTTAGAAGAGGGAGCATCAGTTCACGGAATGGAAGAAAAAGAGATTGAAAAACTAGTTAAAGACCTGAAAAAGAGGGTAAAAGAAGATTAAAGATAAAATTAATTATTGGTGAAATAAGACTGGTGAGAAGTGGTTTTCCTGATGGCCCAATTGGAAGAAAAACGACAATAATGAGCAAAATAAATCCATAACGTTCAAATGCTTCTTCCCATTTTTGACTGGATTCAGGAGGAAGAAGATTGAGAAATATTTTTGATCCATCAAGTGGAGGAATGGGAATTAAATTAAAAATGGCTAAAGAGATATTAATGAGGACAAAAATGTAAATAAATATACTATATATGTGAAAAATATTACAAAGTATTGAGACAAAGAGGGCAATAAAGAAATTACTAATAGGGCCAGCTAAAGAGGTAAGAATAATATCTCTTTTTGGATGTTGAAAATTAAATGGATCAATAGGAACAGGTTTAGCCCAGCCAATAGTAGGGATACCGGTTAAAGCGCTTAAAAGGGGCAATAGAATAGTACCAATAGGATCAGCATGGGCTAGTGGGTTTAAAGTGAGACGTCCGAAAGATCTAGGAGTAGGGTCTCCGAGTTTGTCAGCTACAAATCCGTGAGAAAACTCGTGAATAGTAATAGCTAAAATTAAGATAAAAAAGGAAATTAAATTTAACATGTTTAAAAAATGAATTTGTTTTGTTATTATACCTTACTATGAGAACATGTAGTTTATGTGGCAAGAAAACAGGAATCGGTAAAAATCGATCCCATGCTCAAAACAGAACACCAAGAACTTACAAAGCCAATATTCAAAAAGTAACAATGAATGTCGGTGAAGAAAAAGTTAGCGGTCATTTTTGTACCAAGTGCTTAAAGAGAATGAAACTAGAAGCAGCGGAACAAAAAACGGCACTTAATAAATAAGTACCGTTTTTATTGGCGAAACATATTTTTTATTTCTTTTTTGTTTTTTTGGCGACTTTTTTCTTGGCTACTTTTTTGACAGCCTTTTTAACAACTTTCTTAGCTGGTTTTTTAACAGCTTTTTTAACGACTTTCTTTTTTACTGGCATATTTTTTTACCTCCTTTGATTAATTAAAGAGATTTTAATTTTTTTTGTCAAAAAATGAAATTCCTGTTTTAAGGCATATTTTGAATTTTTATAAACTAAATTTCATAGATTATCTTTAATTTTTTTTAATAAAAATGCCTATTGTAAGGCTGATTTTCTATTGATAAAAAATATTTTTTTAAAAAAATGAAAAAATAAAATTCAAATAAATGCCTAAAGTAACAGAAAAATGTCAATTCATAATTGATTGAAAATTAGGATAAATTTAAAAACCCTATGTAAATAATGCCTAAAAACAGGAAAATAAATTAATTACTAATTATTAATTATTAATTATTAATTATTAATTAAAAACGATATATTGCCTTATGTTAGGATTTTTTTATAGTATAGTAAGAAGAAATTTCAGACCATTTGGTTGGTTTTTTACCTTCGATTTGAACAATATTGTTTGGAAACATTTTCATTTTTAATTGTTGACCTTTTTGATCAGAAACATATGTCCAAGCGGTAGGCCATGGATCTAAAGCTTGGATAAAACGATCAATCTTGTTTTGAGGCCAAGACCAATTTATTTGAGCAGTTTCTTTAGTAAATTTAGGGAAATAGGTTTTTTGGGTATGATCTTGCGGAATTAGGTGATAGATATTAGATCGTAGATCGTTGACATAAGATTTAAGAATAGATTCAAGATTATCAGAGGCTAGATTAAAGGCTTTATTATAAAAAGTAGTGGAAGTTTCTGAAGGAGTTATTTCAAAAGGAATTTGAGTAATAATTGGACCATGATCAGGTAAGACATCAATTTGAAAAAAAGTGACAGAAGATTTAGTCTCACCATTAATAATTTGCCAGGGACCAGGGGTGGCACCACGATATTTAGGTAATGGTGAAGGGTGAATATTAACAATTTTGTATTTTGGGATATCAATCATCTCTTGGTCAAAATAAGGTGGTCCAAAGGCAACACAAAGACCTAAATCGGGTTTTAAATCGTAGATCTTAGATCGTAGATCTTGGGTAAATTCTTCTATTTGAAGGAGATTAAGATTGTTTTGTTTAGCGAATTTAACCACGGGATTGGGGATAATTTCTTGAAGCCGTCCTACTGGTTTATCTATTTTAGAAATAACAGCACAGATTTCAAAATCGGGTAATTTTAAAAGTTTTTGAAGAATAATAATAGAATATTCTGATGAACCAAAGAAGATGGTTTTTACCATAAGGGAATTATAACTTAGGTTTGGGTTAATTTGCTAAAATATGTTATGGAAAGAATTTTAATTTATCCAAATAAGATTTTAAGAAGAAAAACAAATATAGTCGAAAAAGTAGACGCTAATTTGATTAAAGAAATTAAAATTTTAGAAAAACAATTAATAGTAGCCGAAAATGGGGCAGGGTTGGCAGCGCCGCAGATAGGAATTTCTAAACGTTTTTTTGCTATCAAAGATGAAAACAAAAAGATAAGAGTAATTATAAATCCAAAAATTATATTAACTTTTGGAGAAAAGACTTTTCCAATGATGGTTGATGAAAAAGGTAACCAAGAAGATTTTTTGGAAGGTTGTTTGTCGTTTCCTAATTTTTGGGGAACAGTAAAAAGATGGTTAAAGATAAAAGTTGAATGGCAAGAATTAGTTGATAAAAAATTAGTTTCAAAAAGTGAAGAATTAGAGGGTTTTAAGGCAATTGTATGGCAACATGAATCAGACCATTTGGATGGAGTTGTATTTGTTGACCATGTAAAAGAGGATAAAGGTAAATTTTTTAAAAGCGTTGAGGGAAAAATGAAACCTTGGAATTTAGAAAAAATTATTTAGCTGGAATTTGTAAAATAAGTGTTTTGGCTTCGGAGCTAAGAGGATTGTATTTAAGAGTTAATTCTAAATTTTGTTTGGCTAAATCGTATTTTTTTTGAGCAAAATAGATTTGACCTAGAGCAAAATAGGCATGATCGTAGTTAGATTTAAGATCAATAGCTTTTTGATAATAGGGAATAGCTTGATCAATTAAATTAGCAGATTCTAAAAATTGACCGATAGTAAAAAAATTTTTAGCATCAGTAGGTGCAAGGGTAATCACTTGAATAAGAGAATTGATTGATTCTTTGAAATATTGTTTATCAATAGATGATAAATAATAAAAGATTTGGGATCGTTGTTTCCAAATATTAATATTTGCAGGGGATAATTTTATAGCCTGATTAATATGATTAATAGCAGTATCGATATAGGAATTATCTTTTGTAATAATGGTTAATTTTGATTCAAGAAGAGCTGCTTGAGTTAAATACTCTGGTTCATTTGGTCTTAAATTTAAACTCTGACTAATTAATTTATAGGCAGTTTGATAGTTAGAATTTTGGTCAAAATTGGTTGATTTTGCATAAAACACATCGGCAGTATAAAAATTTATATTTTTTTGCAATAAATATAAAGATAATAATATTATTGGAATAATTAAATATTTTTTTGATTTTAGAGATTTAGCCGATGGTTTATATTCCAGGGATAAAGTTGGTAAAAGAAACAATAATAGAGAAGTAGTAACTACAGAAAAACCAACTAAATTAGTGATTAATAAAGCTAAAATAGAACAAAATATAGGTTTATCTTTAAAAGTCTTAATTAAAATAGTAATTATTAAAAAAAGATAAGTAACAAAACCAATGGTTCCCGTAGTAGCTAAAAAATTGAGATATTCATTGTGAGCTTTGTTGTATAAAAATTCCCATTCTGAGGTAAGATTATGTTCAGTGGGGCGGGTCCAATAGTAAGAATAGGCAAATGTTTCGACACCAGTGCCAAAAACAGGATATTTTTTCCATAAATCAAAAGCTCCACGCCAAACAATTTTACGAATATCTTCTGATGGTGTAATGAGTAAATTAGATTGTTGATTGGTGTTTGGTCCACCTTCGCTTTGTTTTGGCGAGATAAAAAAAAGTTTATCTTTGATAGGGTTAGAGATTAAAAGAGAAAGGGTGATTAAAATAATAAATAAGATATATGATTTAAAGTTTATGGATAAGACTTTATTTTTAATGTCAGAAAATAATTTAAAAATAAAATAGATGAATATAGAAAAAATGCAGGCGATAATACCAGATTTAGATTTGGTAAATAACAAGGCTAAATAGTAGATCGTAGATGATAGATTGTAAAAAATAGATAAGAAATATTTTTTTTGAGAAAACGATTCAATAGATTTGTGTAATGATAAGGGGATAATGATGACTAAAAAAGCAGCTAGCCAATTGGGTTGGCCGAGAGTAGAAAAAACTCGTGACTGAACATCTTGGACCCAAAGATTTTTATCAATTCCAAAATGTTGAGCAATTCCATATATAGAAACAAAAAAACCTGACAGAAGAATTGTGTTAATAATTTGATTTTTGAATTTGGGGTTAAGATAATTGGGTAAGATAAAATAGAGAGTACTAAAAACTAAAAGAGATAGTAAACCACCATTAAGTCGAGAATAATAACCAAAAAACGATGTATGAGGGTCAATGGAAATAAAAGTTGATATAGTTTGACTAATTAAAAATAACAATATAGGTATATTTAAAAAGGTTTTTTTGTAGAGTGTGGTATTTCCTAATGACCAATTAATAAGATGTAATGCAGTAATGATAATGGTCATTAGATAAACAAAATACATTTTTGGCAGTTCGAAAAGTTCGGAATTAACAAAAGTAAAAATTAAAGGGGTGGCGAATATAAGTAAAAGGAAAGAAAAATATATTAGGTTGGTAATTTTTTTCATGATTGTGTTCTATTTTAACTTAAATTCAGCTTACTTGTTATAATTTTAGAGTGATCAAATTATCAAACATTAAAGATAAGATAAAACTGTTGATAGCAGGTTTTAGTTGGGATGTAGGGGTTGATTTAGGAAGTAGCAACACATTAGTTTTTTTGAGAGATAGAGGCATTATTATAGACGAACCAACAATGTTGGTAAGACCTAAGAAAAAGAGATGGACTGGTTTATCGGCACCAAAAAATAATTTTAGATCTCCTGTAGCTTTTGGTTTTAAAGCAAAGGAAATGTTGAATAGAGAACCAAAACAGATTGAAGTGGTTAGTCCAATTAAAAATGGGGTAATCTCTGATCTAGAGGCTTTAGAAAGTTTAATTTCATACTATTTGAAATTGATTTATGAAATTCCTTCTGCCTATCCTAAGATTTTTAAACCAAAAATGATTGTAAGTGTCCCAAGTTATATTAACCAAGTTCAGAAAAGAGCCTTAAAATCGGTATTTTTGAATGCAGGAGCTAAAGAAGTAGTATTAGTTGAAAGTGCAGTTTTGGCAGCGATTGGGGTTGGTTTACCAACAGATAGTTCGGCTGGTCTATTGGTGGTGGATATTGGTGGTGGTAAAACAGAAGTGAGTGTGGTGTCGATGGGTGGAGTTGTGGTTGGTAGAGGAATAAAAACTGCTGGTAATGATTTTGATGAAAGCATTATTAATTATATTAAGATGAAATATGGAATTTTGATTGGAGGGAATAGTGCAGAGAGAATAAAAATTGAAATTGGTAAAGAAATTGGATTAGTGAGAGGTAGAGATTTGGAAACTGGTTTACCAAAAAGTATTAAATTGACTAATAATGAAATTAAAGAAGCAGTAGCTTTGGATATGGCTAAAATAGTTAGATTGGTATCTCTAGTATTGGATGAAACTCCGCCAGAATTAATGGAGGATATTTTGAAAAGAGGTATTGTTTTGGTAGGGAATGGAGCCAAAATAGATGGTATTGGTTCTTTGATAGAATCAAAAACAAAAATATTTACTAGATTAGTGGAAGGTGGAGACACGGCCGTTATTAAGGGTTGCGGTGAATTGGTTCAAAATAGAAATCTGTTAAAACAAATAAAATTGGTTTCTGGAGTTTGAGGAATATAATTGGAATATGTTTAGATTGACCAATGACCAAAAAAGATGGTGGGAGTTTTTGGTTACTATGTTGGAAAGAGAAATTAAATCTAAATATAAGATAAGTATCTTGGGTATTTTTTGGGTTATCTTGAGTCCTATTATACAAATGATTGCAATTGGGTTTGTATTTGTTTTTTTTACTTCTTTAAAAACAGAAAGTTATTTTTTATATCTATTTTCAGGTATAGTTGTTTGGAATTTTTTTTCATCAAGTGTGATACGTTGTACACCATCAATTGTCTCTGAAAGATTTTTATTAAAAAAAGCGGTTTTTCCTAAAGAAGTAATTATAGTCTCCATTGTTATTGTTAATTTAATGCAAATGTTGATATCAACTATAATAATGATTATTGCGGCTGTTTTTTTTGGAATAAATTTTTCTGTTTTAAATTTAATATTTTTTTGTTTATGTATTTTATTTTTATTTTTATTTGTTTTAGGGTGTTGTTTTATCTTTTCTGCTTTAAACGTTAAATATAGAGATGTTAATTTTATAGTAAATTTTTTAGTACCTATTTGGTTTTATGTCACACCAGTAATTTATACCGTTAGTATTTTGCCAAAAAATATATCTTCTTTGTTATATGTTAATCCATTAACCTCATTATTAGAATTTTTTAGATTGTCTGTATTAAATTGGAATGTTTGGGATTATAAATTAATGATTATTGGGTTAATAGTGTCTTTGATAGTTTTTATTATTGGATTTTATATGTTTAAAAAAGAGAGCCGAACATTTGATGACTGGATTTAAAATGAAAATTGGTGATATTTTACTAGAAAATGTAACTAAAACTTATAATTTACGTAGAGGAATATTTTTTAGAAATAAAAAAACTTTTACTGCTTTAAATGATTTTAGTTTGAAGATAAATTCGGGTGATAGATTGGGTATTATAGGTAATAATGGTTCAGGCAAGACAACTTTACTTAAAATAATTTCTGGAATAACAGAGGTTACTAGTGGAGAAGTAGCTACTAAAGGTAAAATTGTTTCATTGTTGGAACTTAGTGCTGGTTTTCATCCCGACATATCAGGTTTTGATAATATTATGCTAAATGGCCTTTTGACTGGTTTAAGTAGACGTGAGGTTGCAAAAAGAACGAATAAAATAATTTTAGATTCTGGAATATCCGATTTTGTTAAAATGCCATTTTATACATATTCATCAGGAATGAAGTTAAAATTAGCTTTTTCAGTAGCAATTAATTCTGATCCAGATATTTTGATTTTTGATGAAATTGTTTCGGCTGGAGATGAATTTTTTATTAAAATGTTTATGGATTATTTCAATAAAATTATTAAAGAAAAAAAGACTCTTATTTTCGCTTCACATATATTAGAAGTAATATCTTTATATTGTAATAAGGTTTTATGGATGGAACACGGTAGTATTCGTATGGTTGATGAAACTGCAAAAGTAATTAGGGAATACAAAAAAATACGGAGTAATATCTAGTTTTATTTTTTTTGGAGAACAAAAAAGGCGATATTTGGGATTTGGTTAACTTTTTTTAAAATATTATTAGAGATTTTTTTTGGTTTAGGTTCTAAAAAGCTGATCAAATTAAAATTGTTTTTAATAAATATTTTAAAATAGGTTTCTAGTGTTCGATGAATATAGTGAGTTTTGAATCCGTTATATATTTCTTTGACAAATATTTTTTCATTAAAATATTTACCGGCAAAATATTGATTCATTTCTTCTTCCATAAACCAACGATAATTTTCCTGATGGTAAAAACAAGGATGGGGGATAACAACAATCAAAATACCATCTTGATCTAAATAATCATAGATATTTTTAAGAGCTTGGTCGGTGTTTTTAAGATAGGTAAAGACCAAATTAGAAGTAATTAATTTGAATTTTGGTTTTTTAAAATTGCTGTTTTTTTGTTCGATATCTTGAATCCAATAGTTGATTTCTTTATTTTGTTTTTTAGCGGCAGTGATCATTTCAGGTGAAATATCACACCCGTAAGATTCTCTTTTTAGATTAAATATTATTCTGGTTAGATATCCTTCTCCACATCCAATATCAAGAATATTATCATTTTTGGTTGTAAATTTTTTAATCAAATCAATTATGGTGGGAACTATTATTTGAGTATATGGAGATGGATATTTCTCGGTATTATCAAGTAATTTAATATATGTTTGACAATTTTTGGTCCAATATTTTTTACTTAGAGAGATCATGAATAATTAAATTTGTTTATTAATAAAAATTGATTTTTGAGACACCCATCCATTTTCTAAATTTTTAATGTTTTTGATTTGATTTATAGTATAAAATAAATCTTCAAAATTTTTGATTTTATTCATTATTCTGAGAATATTTTTAAATTTATTTCCCCATCTTTTTTTGTAGAATTCATTATACATTTCTTTTTGAATTTGAACTAATTGATTACCAGTAAAATTTTTTGTATTACATGATTTACTCTCATAGAGAAGAAGTTTTTTATTCTTTGGAAGAAGTCCTTCTTTTTCAAAAATATTATAGACAGGAGCACCAGGGCGCAATCCTAATCTAAAAAAATAAGCAACGTCGACATCAGATTCTAAAGAATAATTTAGTGTTTTTTGAATTTGTTCCATGGTTTCATACGGAAAACCAATTATATTGGTGGCATTGGTCCAAAATCCAAGTTTATTGGCATATTGAGTTAGTTTTTTGGCTTCATCTAAACTATAAGGTTTTCCAATCCATCTTCTGAGTGAAGGGTCACCAGACTCAATTCCAAAGGTAATTTTATAACAACCGGCTTTTTTCATAAGTCTGAGAAGTGATTTATTTATGGTCCAATGAGCAATTCCATTAGGTGTTGACCATTTGATATTAATTTTACGATTGATTAACTCATTACAAATACCAATCATTCTTTGTTGATCTAAAGACATAGTGTCATCGAAAAAAGCTATTTCTTTTGCTCCAAATTTTTTGATTAAAATTTCAATTTCATCAACAACATTCTTTGGAGATCTACCCCTCCAATGATGTTGCCAAACAGCAAAGGCGGAACAATAAACACAATGATTTGGACAACCTCTGGAAGTTTCTACTATAAAACAGGGTTTTCTCATTTGAAAACCGTCATCAAACTTATATTTTTTGAGATTTAGAAGACTCCAGTCGGGAAAGGGAATACTATCAAGATTTTTAATTAGTTCTCTGGGTGGATTTTTTTGAATTTTTTTTCCTTTTTTATAAATTAATCCATCTATTTTAGAAATATTTTTTTTATTATTGATATTTTTTAAAAGATTTTCAAATGTTTTTTCACCTTCACCAAAAATAACAAAATCAATATAATTATTTTGGATACAAGTGTCTGGATCAATACTAATGTGAGCCCCTCCTAAAACTATTTTAATGTGAGGAAAGTTTTTTTTGATTTTTTTAGATAATTCGAGGGTATCTTGATAATAAGCAGTAAACATGACACTAATGCCAATTACGTTCGGAGAATACTTTTTGATACGTTTTTTAATTTGCAACCAAGAAAGTTTTTCTGCTAAAGCGTCTAACACTTTGACTTGATAACCTAAACTTTTAATATAGGTGGCTAAATAAAGTATCCCCATTGGTGGATGCGATTTAACAATTTGGTTCTTTTCTATTGGAGTTATTGGTGGGTAGATAAATAAGACTTTCATTTTTGGATTTAAGGTTTTAAAAAACGATTAACATCCCATATCGGTATTGCTTTGAATTTTAATTCCCTGGCTGGTTGAATATCGTTTTTAATTGAATCACCGATAAACAAAATATTTTTCTTTTTAAGATGATATAAACTTTGTATTTGGTCAAATAATATTTTGTTTGGTTTTAATAAATTTGTGGTATCTCTAGAAAATATTTTTTTAAATGGATTTTTGTTAAAACCAATTTTTTTTAAACCTCTTAAAACTTCATTTTGAGTGGAATTGGTTAATATTAAATGTATAAATCTATTTTTATTTGATTCAATTAAATTAACTATTTGAGGATTGGACTTAATATATTTTTCTTTATTGAATTTATGACCAACTTGATTCATGAGTTTAATCAAAGGAATATGGGTATAAAAATTAGCAGCATCTGCCCATGATCCAAGAGAATTTGATTTTTTTTCGAATTGTTTTAGGGTTAATTGGTGATTATATTTTTTGGCAATTTCAAAGAAAATTTTATTAATTTGTTGACCAATTATGCCGTTTTGATCATTGTATAGAGTACCGTCATAATCCCAAACAATACATTTGACAGAATGCATAAATACTTTTATTTTCAATTTTTGATATATGGACATTTTTTATATTCTAGGTTGGTTATCTCTAATAGAATTGGGTGTTATCAAAACTACTTTTGATTTTGACTGAATTTCTTTTAAATTATTACATCCTAGATACCACATCGATCTTCTAAGGCCTCCGTTTAGTTCATTTACAATAGAGATGACGCTACCTTTGTATGGGATTAGTCCAGATACTCCTTCGTGGGTAAATTTAAATGGTTGGCTATATTTAGAAATAAATTTTTGAGGATTATATCTAATTATATTTTTAATGGTTTGTTTGATTATTTCTATTATTCTTTTAACATTATTTGGAGAAGAAAATTTAGTTTGATGGCTACACATTCCTGCAGAAAATTTATATTTATGACCGTGTTTATAAATTATTTTACCTGGACTTTCATCAGTACCAGCAAATAGACCGCCAATCATAACAGCATTAGCACCAAAAGCAATGGCTTTGGAAATATCGCCGGAGTGTTCTATCCCAGTGTCTGAAATTATGGGTATGTTATATTTTTTAGCAATTTTGTAACATTCATGAATTGCACTTAATTGAGGCCGACCAACACCTGTTACCAATCTAGTAGTACAATGAGATCCTCCACCAATACCTACTCGAATACTATCTACACCAGCTTTAATTAAAGCTTCTGTGGCTTGGGGTGTAACAACTAAAGAGGCACAAATTTCAGCTTTAGGAAAAAGTTTTTTAATTTTTTTAATAAAATTAATTGTTTGTAAATTAAAACCGTGAGCAGTTTCAATACAAATAAGATCTACTCCTAATTTTAAAAGTTTTTTTATATGATTGATTCCTGTTTTTGAAAAATCAGCCACTGAGACAGCTACTTTGACTTTATTTTTTTTGACTTCTTTAACTTGATTTATTTGATTTTGATGACTTTGAAAACAATGTATAAATCCAATTCCTCCTAGTTTACCAATAGTAATTGCCATCTGAGTTTCTGTTACATGTGGCATAGGTGAAGAACAAATAGGTATATCAATTTCTAGATGTCTAGATATTTTGGTTTTAATATTGGTTTTTTTAATATCATCAACCATGTTGAATTTTGAATATCCAGGGAGAAGTAAAACATCGTTAAAAGTTAATTCTGGTGAATTATTTAATATTTTCATTCTTTGTTTAAAAAATATGATTTTGGTTTTGGAAATATAAAGTTACTATTCATATTTTGATTGTAAGCCCCGACGCAATAAAAGAAGACAAAATCATTATTTTTAAGGCTTGGTAGCCGACCTTGATATAAAATATCGTCTTCTTGGCAGCTGCTTCCATAGATAATGGTTTTAATATAAATAGAATTATGTTGAGGAAATGTTTTAATAATTTGTGGTCGAAACCAAACAGAAGGGAGCATGTTATTAGTTCCATCGATTATTACTATTTGAGTTTTTTTACTTTTTTTGACATTAATAACTTTACATATAAAAATAGTGGAATCATCGACTATGAATCTTCCTGGTTCAAAAATAATAGTCAGTTTTTTATTTTGATCAAAGTTTTTTTTAAGTGGCAGACAAATTTTTCTAATATAAGTTTCTATAGGATGGTATGGTTTTAATCTATACCCGTAAGGTTTTTCACCATGACTGGGAAATCCACCTCCAAAATCTAAATAATCTAATTTAAGATCATTTTTCTTTATTAAATCGATTATTTTTTTTGATATTTGATCATATATTTTTGGTGGAGTGTAAAACCCTAAATGAATTTGTAAACCATTGATCTTTATTTTATTTATTTTTAATAAATTAACTATTTTTTGAAATTCACCATTCTCGATATTAAAACCAAAATGACTTTTTTTTAGACAACTGTTGATTCTAATACCAATTAGACTTTTAATTTTTGTTTTATTATTTATCAATATGTCTAATTCTGATTGATTGTCGATATTGACGATTGTATTTTTTTTATTAATTGCTTCCAATAGATTGGTTTTATGTGGACCGTTATAAATTATTCCTGAATCAGAAAAACCAGAAGACTTAGCCATTACATATTCTTGGTGTGAAGTAACTTCGATATAAAAATTAGGTTTTTTTTTAATTAATTCAATAATTTGATAATTTGTTTTGAGGGAATAGGCGATTATGAAGTTTTTACCCCATTCTTTTTCTGTAGTTTTTTTAAACAATTCTAATCTTTGATCAATTATAGTTGTGTCTGTATAAAATGCCGGTGTTTTCCAAGTAAAGTTTTCTTTTAATTTTGGAAAAAAAAGATTTTTTTGTTCTTTTGTTTTTTTTGTAAGAAATAGCATGTGTTTAGGTGAATTATATATTATACTATTTCAAGTATGTTTGGCTTTAGAAAAAATACGATTTTAAATAATTATGGAATTAAACGATTTATTCGTATTTTTGCTAGGCGAGATAATTGGCATCATTTAGATGTTGGTACTGGAAATTTAGGTTACGGTTGGATACATTATTCTTTGATTCGTAATTTAAAACCGAAAAATATTTTATGTATTGGAAGTAAATATGGTTTTATACCATCTATATGTGCTTTAGCTTGTAAAGACAATGGTTTTGGTAAGGTCGATTTTGTAGACGCTGGTTTTGATATTAAAAATTTTAATGGTCCTGATGTACATTGGGGTGGGGTTGGTTTTTGGAAAAAATGTCACCCAAAAAAATACTTTAGTAAATTTGGTTTGGGTGATTATATTGATTTATATGTTATGACAAGTAGTGATTTTTCTAAAAAATTTTTTAAAAAAAAGTATGATTATGTTTATTTAGATGGTGATCATTCTTATAGTGGAGTAAAAAACGATTTTGATTTATTTTGGAAAAAATTAAATAAGCGAGGTTTTTTGGTTTTACATGATATTTCTAGTCCAGATAAAGATGGTAATGTTTACGGTACTAGAAAATTATGGAGTGAAATAAAGAAAAATAATAAAGTTGCCTTTGAATTTGCTCAAGACCCTGGTTTAGGAGTGATTCAAAAATTTTGATTCAACAATAATTTGTCGACTTATGTCAATTTGATTGCATTTAATTGTTTTACAGAGATTTTGACATTTTCTAATGATTTTTCTTTGTTGTTGAGCTTGGTGGTTTAACCATATTTTTTTGGCTGGTGAGCTAAAAATATTTCCAATTATTGGTAGTCCATAACATAATTTAACATCTCCATATTGATCAACAATGAAATTATTAATTCCGGCTGCACATATAATTTTTTTATTTGCCTTAATTGGATTTTGATAATATTTTAGAATTTGATTTAACTCTGTTTCGGTTGTAATCAAATTGTTTTTGTCAAAATGACTTGTTTTTACAATTTTTTTAATTTCTGATTTTAATAATTTAAATTTAGGCCAAAGCTTATTTTTTGGTAAATCGGTATTTTTTTCATTGCTAGATAGGGTAGGAAGTAAACATTGAAAGTTGATACCGTTAGTATTGCTTTTTTTAGATAATTTAATGAGAGTTCTTAACTCTGTTATGTTTGGTTTCATTATTATGGTATTGAGATAAATTTTTGGTCCATTTTGAAGTAGTTTGATAGCTTTAATTACTTTTTTATAAGTTCCTGGTGTGCCACGAAGTTGATCATGGGTTGATTCTTTAGCGCCATCGAGAGAAATAGAAATTGAATCTAATTGGCTATTTATGATTTTTTGGGATAATTTTTTGTCGATAAGGAAAGCATTTGAGTTTACATGACAAATAATTCCTTTATTTTGGGCATAATTTATTATTTCTGGTAATTGTTGATTAATAAAAGGCTCCCCTCCAGTAAAAAATAAGTAAAATTTTCCTAACCAATCATAAAGATTGTCAATTATAATTTTTGCTTCTTTAAGGGTCATTTGCTTTTCTGGCTTTGTTTTCCATAAATTGCATTGTTGACAATGTAAAATACAATTTTGAGTTACATTAATCATTATCGAGGTGGGTTTATTAAGAGGCCGATTTAAATATTTAGAAATAAAAATTAATAATTTTTGAAAATAATAATTAATTATTATTTGAATAGAAATTTTTAATTTATTTATTTTTTTAAAAATCTTTTTCATTTTGAATTTGATATATGATTGGTAAAATTGGTTTTAAAGTATTCTTCCAATTTAATTTATTGGCTATTTTGATAGCGGCTTGATGCTTTTTGTCCCAATATTTTTTTTGAGAATATTTTTTTAACTGTTTTTCAAAATTGTATTCATTATAGTAGATAGTAGCTGGTTCAAGTAGTGGATCTTGTCTCCATTCTGGACAAAAAACAGGAAGTCCATAACTTAAATAAGTAAGATGTTTGGCTGAGAAACTATTATTACGAAGTTGATTATTAGTAATAGTAATTAATCCAAATTGGTATTGGTTTAATTTGTCTAGGTTTTTTAAATATCCAAGAGTTTTGATGTATTTATATAATTTTGGATCAGGTTTTTGATAACTATAAATATCAATTGAATTTTTAGTTTGAATTTTTTCAAGTAATTGTTGGTTAACCCAAGAAGAATTAAGGTTTCCGATATGGACTATTTTTGGGTTAAAAGTGTATTTACAGAATTGTTTTTGGTGATGGCAACCCCAATTCAAAATAAAACTATTTTTTGATTTTACTCCAAGTTTATTGGCTAAATTCATAATAGAATACCAATGAAAACAAATTGGATGTTTTTGATTAAAAACTTTTTTTTCGAGTTTTGTTATATTAAGATTCTCAGTTTCTAATGAATGTATAGTTGGTAAATCGTATATATATTTAATATTTTTTGAATGTAAACTTACCGAAATGTCTTCTGGGTATTGGATTATAACCAATTTAGCCTGTTTTTTATTTAGAAATCTTTTAATAATATTACCTCTAACTAATAATTCTAAATAAAAAATATACGACGATGGGGTAATTTCTTTACCAAATCGGTAATATAAGTGTCTTAGAAGCCGATAAAAAGGGTAAGTTATTGGTTGGTATAAGCAATTAAATATATTTTTAATCTCTTTTTCGAAAATTATTTGAGAATTGATAAGTTCAATTTGGTAGCCATTTGTTTTTAGAAAATTGGCAATCTCTAGACACCTTTCTCCGTTAGCTGACCTATCTATATTATTTACTATGGTTATGGTGTTGTATTTTGGTGTATATCTTTTTAGTTTGGCAATTAAAAAACCAAAATTGAAAGATTGGTTAAATATTATGTTTAATGTGTCTTTTGGTTTTTTTAAAATATTTTTAATATTGCTAATGATATTAGGATTAAAATCATCAAAATTATGCCATTTTTTATTTAAGAAATATTTAATTTTTCCACGAAAATAATACTTTTTGATAAGTGTTTTAAAATTAGAAATTTGTTGATGTTTTACTTTTAGATTTTTTATAAATTTACCTTTTAAGTGGTGTTTTTTGATTTGTAAGCCAAAATCGACGTCTTCAAAAATAGGTAAATTTGGATCAAAACAAATATTATTTTTTTTAATTATTTTGAGATTTATAATCAAATTTTTTGTATCGAGAGAATATGGTTTATTGATCCATTCTTGGTATGTTTTTTGCTGAAAAGAAATTAATTTATTATTTGTTAATTTGATTTGGGTATTGCCTTGAAAAAAAGCTAAATTGGTTTGTTTGATAAAATCAAAAACAATTTGAGACCAATTAGAAGAAAGTTGACAATCATCATCAATAAAGGCTAAATATTTGGTTTTGCAGGTTTTAATAGCCAGATTTCGTGCTTTTGAAATGTTTTTTTGTGGTTCATATAAATATTTTAGATTTTTAACAGATCTATATTGGTTATATATTTTTTTAGCTGATTTTTGATAATCATTGTCAATGATATAAATATATTTAGGAGAATATGTTTGTTTAAAAATACTTTTTAAACAATTTTCTAAGCTTTGTGGCCGACAATAAGTGGTAATGGCAATAGAAAAATTATTCAGAAACATGTTTATTGACAGAATAGTATGCCAAAACCAACATTAATAAATCGAAAGTTGGATCAAGATTAAATAAAGGGTGTATTTGGGAATTGATTATAAAGCTTAAAATACCTATCCAAATTCCATAGTTGACTATGTCTGTTTTATTTTTGGAAAAATTTTTAAGAAAAATGGAAAATAAAAATAAAATAAAGAAAAAACCACCCAAGATACCTAATTCAGTAAAGAATATTAAAAAAGTGTTGTGAACTGGAACAATAAATCCATATAAACTAGAGGAAATATTTGATTTAACTAATTCGGTTGTAAAATTATTTAATCCAACTCCTAATGGATTTTGATAGATCATTTTTAGACTTTCTTTGATTAATTCTAATCTGATAGAGGCGTTGCCATTTTCTGTAAAAAGTAATTTAAATGAATTTATTCTTGGAGTAATAAAAACTATAGTTAAACAAATCAAGACAAAAATTATTAAATAAAATAGTTTTTTAGTTTTTGTATTGAATATTGGTTTTATTATTTTTTTGAAAATTATATTTTTCATTAAAAACAAACTAAGGAGTAAAGTAAAAAAGGCACTTCGACTTAATGTTCCTAAAATAATAAAACAACCAGTTATTAACGTTAATATGATAATAATTTTAGAAGAATTTGATTTTTTTTGAAACTGATCTAAGACTATTCCAAGATAAATAGGTAATATGATTGATAAAAAACTGGCAAAGTAGACTGGATGAGAAATAAATCCAGAGACTCGATATTGTTTTTCTCCGTCGGTAGTTGAATATCCAAATTCTTGATTAAATGATGGTGTCAGTTCAATATATTTACCAAGTGGTTTTTGTTTAATTAATTGTAAAGTACCGATGCTTATACAAAATAAATAAAGACTGGCTATAAAAACGAAAAATATTTTTTTATTTTCAGTAAAAAATATTCTAGAAACTATAAATATAAGTACAGAAATCCATATTCTAATTAGACCGAATATTGGTCCAATAGTGCTTCTGTTGAAAAAAGTATTAACACAAGCGATTATAAAAAAAAATAAAAGGAAAATAATTTCTGGTGTTAATATTTTTGTCTGTTTGTTTAATATTTTTTTATTTAAAAACAAAAAGAGAAAAATAGTTATAGCCAGTATTAATTTGATAGTAATTCCAAAATAAAGAACGTATCCAGAAGTAGTAACATTGTCAAATAATTGTGGCGTTATTTGGTAAATCCATTCCCTAATAGTGTTTTCAAATGGAAGTGATAAAACAAAAGTTAAGAAAATTGTTTCAAAAATTGGTCTTTTAAAATAAAAAAATAGAATTGACACGAAAATCACAAATAATAAAACATACAGTTTATTGTTGGTGACTAAAATGGTTGAAAAAAAACTTAATAAAAATAAAATAAATAGTTTTTTATTTTGATTCTTCAATATTTTCGATTTCTAATTTGTAAAGATCAACTTGCGAAGTGTAAATTGACAGAGGATTACCAATTTTTAGATTTTGACGACCAGTAAAAAACCATCGATGATCCATCTGGTAGGCTTTTAGTTTAATATCAATTATTAAATCTTTATTTTTATTTAATGTAGTTTGTAAATATTTACCAGTGATAGAATCATTTTTAATTTCTTGAAGAGTTGAATTTTCTAAATTAACGTTGATAATTTCTCCAATGACTTCATTGTTGGCACGATCATATATTTTGACGCCAGGTATTATCTTTGAATAGACCCAAGAATCTAAATTACGAGCCCTAGCTTTAATATTAAAATATCTAGTTGGATAGCCATTTTGTGGTACATTGTTGTCAATTATTTGTCCATAGATTTCAATATTGTCTAGATTCAATTCAATTGGAGATCCTAAATTAAGTGGTTTATCTTTGTAATAATATATTCCACTTCGTCTATCAAAAAGTGTTTCTACTTTTAATGTCAGATAAAGTTCAGATTCTTGATCTCCGTGGTCATAGCTTTCAAAATTAACTAAAGTAGCGATAATTTGACCACTTTTGTTTTTTTCAGTTTGACCGATCTTGATTTTATCACTTAACCAAAAAGGAACTCTGTATCCTAATGGATCATAATTTTCTGACCAATTTTTTCTAACAACTTCAACTTTTATTATTAAAGATTCTTTTTTTTTGCCAAAATACTTAACGGTAAAAACAGTTAAAAAAATAATTGTAAGAATAACGAAAATTTCAATTGGGCCCAATGTTGATAACTGTTTTTGAATTTGTTTTATATACATTGACTTATTATATAATGTTTTATGAGTTTATTCAGGAAGGTTATAGATTGGGGAGATGGTTTTTTGAGATATAATTTATTTTCAAAAATTAAACCCCTTTATCCTAGAATTTTGACTATAAATTTAACATACCAATGTAATTCCAAATGTATTATGTGCAATATTTGGAAAATGAAACCTAAAAAAGAATTATCACTAAAGGATTGGAAATCAATTTTACAGGACCCAGTTTTTAAGAAAATAAAACAATTAACTGTATCTGGTGGGGAAGCTTTTTTGTATCAAGACTATGTAAAAACAGTGAAAATGATGATCAATCAAATTTCTAATTTAAAAAGATTAGTTTTAAATACTAATGGGTTTGCTCCAAATGTGGCTGAAAATATTTTAAAAATTGCCGATTATTGTAAATTTAAAAAAATTAAACTGGCAATAACTTTTTCTATTGATGAGATTGGAATAAAACATGATGAAATTAGAAGAATTAACGGTGGTTTTGATCGAGTAATGAAGACATTAAGTGAACTCAAAAAAAAGATTGATAATGGGGCTGAAATCAATTTAAGTGTAGCGAGTGTTTTAATGAAAAATAACATAAATGATTATGAAAAAATTAAAAAATATTTCATCAATAAAAACATTAATCATAATTTTCAATTAATTGGCTTCCATGAAAGTTATGTTAATAATTTAAAAGAAAAAAATAGTCTTGATTTTCAAAATGAATCTAAAATAAAAATTATTGAGTTTTTAAGAAAGATTGGTAGAAAAACTAATTTTGAAGCTTTCTATTGGAATGATATGTATAAAATGTATAAAGACTATCAAAGACGAGAAACTCCTTGTGTGTTTTTAAAAGATGGTTTAGTTTTAGATTCTTTAGGGGATGTATATTATTGTTTATCAACAAGACCAATTGGGAATTTTGTGAAAGAAAAGAGAAGTATTTCAGAAATTTATTTTGATTCTAAAAATATTGAATTTAGGGATAGTCTTTGGTCAACGAGTTGTAAATATTGCAATAGCGGTTGTGATGTTACTAAATCTATAGCTTATGATTTTAAAAAATATTTTGTCTTTAGAGTAAAGAGATTATTTGAGGCAATTTTTAATAAATAGAGATATATCTCTATTTTGGAAAGAGATTATGTTGTTTTGATAGAATTTGACTAATTTATAATTTGGTTTTGATAGTTGTTCGTCGATAATTTTTATAGCTTCTTTTTGATTTTTAAAAATAAATTTATTTGGTTGATGATTAAAGAATTTTTTTAATTCGGGAATGTTATTGACTATAGGGTAACAACCACAGGAAATAGCTTCTAAAACAGTTAAAGGAAAACCTTCATAATCTGAAGTTAGTAAAAATATCTTTGATTTGAGATAAAATTTTTGGGGAAAATTAGTGGCAGGTAATATTTGGATATTGTTTTTAAGTCTAAGTTTAGTAACCAAATTTTTAACATTTTTTGTTTCAGCCCCATTGCCAATAATAACTGATTTTATTTTTGGTCTGGTTGAAGATAATTTTTTAATAATATAAATAAATTTTTTTAAGTTTTTTTGAGCTTCAATACGTCCAATAAACAAAATATCAATTTCTTTTTTTAATATTTTATTTTTTGGAGGAAAATCGAGAGGAAGCCAATTAGGGGAAACTGAAATATTATTTGAACGACCAATAATTTGATGGAGATCTTTTTTTTGAACCGGAGTTTGAACTAATATTTGATTAGCTTTAGGGTAAAGATATTTTATTAATTTCAATCTTATTTTGGGAAAACTTTCTATATAAACATATTTGGAAGTTAAAATGTCTTCACCTATGGTTATATTAATTTTTTTCCAAAATAGAATTTTTTTAACAATAAGACTAGGAATTGAACCAAGATCCATAAACGAAAGTATTTTATTGGGATTGAGTTTTAAAGTTTGAAAAGTTAACCAAAAAATAAACCAAAACATATCAAATCGATTTGTGTGAAATCTAGGAGAAATTAGTTTAATATTTTTAGGTATTCTTTTTAAGAAAAAACCTCTTTTGTATCTTAGACAAATTATTATTTTTATTTTTGGGTAATCTTTAGTAATTTTTTTGATAATGTTTAATATCTTTATCTGAATACCACCAAGAGCCATATCGTCAAAAACAATCATTATGGTATCTTTTTTATTCCTCATAGGAGATTTTGAAATTCTTTTATAGTTTTATAAAAAAATAGCTGCTGATTTTTGAAGACTAAATTTTGATAATAAGTTGATATCTCCGATGAGATATCAGTATTTTTTAATAAAAATAAAATATTTTGAGAAGCGTTTTGGGATGATTGGAACAATAATAGTTTTGGTTGATACTTGAAATAAGTTTTAATTTCAGAAATGTTATTACATACAGGAATTGTACCGGCTGCTGAAGCTTCTAAAACAGTTAAAGGAAAACCTTCGTGATCTGAAGTTAATAGAAATATTTTACTTTTTTCAAAATATTTAACATTATTAATTGTTGCTGGTTTGATGATTATGTTTTTTTGAAGATTGTTTTTTATTATTGATTTTATTATTTCATTTTTTAAAGAACCATCGCCAACCATAACTGCCTTCAAATTGGGTAATTTTTTGGTTGTATATTTAATAATTTCAATAAATTTTAAAGGATTTTTTTGAGGTTCAAATCTACCTAGAAACAAAATATCAATTTTTTTTTCTGATTTGTTTTTAAAAATATTTTGAGTAAATTTAAATGGTAACCAATTTTTTCTAACCATAATTTTGTTTTTTGCTAATGGGACTATAGAAATTAATTTTTTTCTACCAACGGACGAGAGAACAATTATTTTTTGGGCTAAAGGATAAGTTAGTTTAATTAATATTTTTCTAATAAAAGAAAATTTATCCATTTTAATCTGTTGATCTATACTGGAATCTTCACTGATGATGATTTTTGATTTTGATTGAGAAAGAAGTTTACCAATGACGGTACAAATAGAGGAATAATTTCCAAAACTAACGATTAATTTAGGATTAATCTTTTTGAAAATGATTGAAAGCCAAAAAGGGAACAAAATGGTTTTGAGTTTAAAAAATGAAGTAATATTGGAAGATATGATGTGAATATTTTTAGGAATAGAGTATAGCAATGGACCTTGTCTGCTTTTTAATAAAAGAAAAACCTCTATGGACGGGTTTTGTGAATAATAAGAACAAATATCAACAATTTTAGTTTCAATTCCACCGATATCAAGACTGTTAAACACAAGAATAATTTTTTTTTGAACTGACTTCATAACTTTGATTGATTTTAACATTAGAATTAAATATAAAAGATTATCGTAGTGTAAAATTGAGTATGAAATTTGTGTCGGTTGTAGGTATGGGTAAGCTTGGTTTACCTTTAACATTAACTTTTGCATTGAATGGTTTTTCAGTGATTGGTTATGATGTAGATTTTGACAAGATTAAAAAACTTAAAAATGGGACATTTTTCACTCTAGAACCACAAGTTAAAGAATTGTTAAATAAATTAAGTTACACAATAGAATTTACTAACGATGGAAGAAATGTTATTGAAAAAAGTGATATTACCTTTATTGTAGTTCCGACACCAAGTAAAAAAGATGGTTCTTTTTCATCGGAATATATTAAAAAAGTAATTAAGACAGTTTGTTTTTATGTAAAATCAAAAAAACAAAAACATACTTTTGTTATAACTAGCACAGTATCTCCAGGGACTATGGATTTAATTTCAATATTAATTGAAAAAGAAACTAATAAAAAAGTAGGAAAAGAAATTGGACTTTGCTATAGTCCAGAATTGATAGCATTAGGATCAGTAGTCCAAAATTTAACTAATCCGGATTTTTTGTTTATAGGAGAGTCAGATAAAAAAAGTGGAGATTTAGTAGAGTTAGTTAGAAAAAAAATATGTTTAAATAAACCCAAAATAATACGAACAAATTGGGTTAATGCAGAATTAATTAAATTGAGTTTAAATGCATATATTACGACCAAGATTAGTTTTGCAAATATGATTGCCAGAATGGCAGAAAATATAAAAGATGCAGATAGTGAAATTATTTTAAATGCAATTGGTCAAGATAGTCGAATTGGAACAAAATATTTAAAAGGGGGATTGGGATTTGGAGGCCCTTGTTTTCCAAGGGATAACAGATCGCTTTATTCGACTATTAAAAGTATAGGTCTAAAAATAGATTTACCTTTAAGAATTGATAATTTTAATAGAAAACAAGTTGATTATGTTTATAAAAAAATAATGAGGTTATACAAAAAAGGACAGGCAGTAGGAATTTTGGGTTTAAGCTACAAACCTAATACGGATGTAGTAGAAGAATCGCAAGGAGTTTTGTTGGCTCAAAAACTGGTTAAAAACCACATTCCATTAATTGCTTTTGACCCACAAGTTAAAGAAATTAAAGGTGAAAAAATTAGGTTAGTAGGTTCTATAAAAGAGTGTATTGAAAATACTAATGTTTTGATTATCACTACTCAATGGAGTCAATTTAGAGAAATAGATTGGAATAAATATAATAATAAAGTGATTATAGATTGTTGGGGAATAATTGAGTCTTTTTGTTACAAAAATAGTAAAAATAAGTTTATAAGATTGGGTAAATATATTTAAGTATGATTATTTTTACTGTCCCAAAACATTTTAAAGGGGAGTTTGATATTATCCAAAATAATGCTATTGATAGTTGGCTAGCTATAAATCCAAAACCAACAATAGTTTTGTTGGGTGATGAGGAAGGTGTATCGAAAGTGGCTAGACAAAAAGGTCTTATTCATATTAAAAATATAAAAAAGAATGCAGATGACACACCTCTTTTGAATGATATTTTTACTAAAGCTCAAGAAAAATATAAAAAAGAAATATTCATGTATATAAATGCAGATATAATTTTATTGGATTTTTCTATGGATTTGATAAAAATTCTTTCTAAAAAATTTGATAATTTTTTGGCAGTAGGAAGAAGGTATGAAATGGAAATAAAAAACAGAATGGATCGTAGTGAAATTAAAAAGAAGGCTAGACTTTCTGATTTACAACAAAAAAGTAGTTCCTGGATGGATTATTTCATTTTTACTTCGGAAGTCTTTAAAAAAATTCCACCTTTTGCTTTAGGGAGAACTTTTTGGGATAAATGGTTAGTGTGGAATACACTTCAAAAAAAAATACCAGTTGTAGATGTTACAAGTCAATTATTTGCCATTCATCAATCCCATAGTTATTCAATGAATAAAAAGACAAATTTGAAAAATGTTTGGTCTGGAGAACAAGCATTGGAAAATCTTAAATTAGCGGGTGGTTGGAGTCATGGAGCAACCGTTGATGATGCTAATTTTAGAATGATCAATAAAAAGATTTATTTTCAAAAAAGAAATAAAAAGTCAAAAAGATTTGTTTTGGATACAGTTCCATTTTTATGGCCATTTTTTTTGAGATTGCGATTTTTGAGGGAAAAATATAGCTGGAGGGTAAATAAAAGAAAATAGTAATTGTGTATAATTCTTTTGATGTTGTTTAAAAGCCAAAAAATTGCTCTTGTATCAGATACAGTTTCTGGAGGTGGGGCGGAAAAAGTTTTAATGATATTTTTATCGATGTTTCCAGAATCTGATTTATATACTTTATATATATATCCAGAAGCCAGAAAAAGAATTAATAAACAATTTCCAAAAGTAAAAATAAACACTTCACTATTTCAATTTTTGATAAAGAAAAATAAAGTAAGTAAGTATATTTCGATTATTAAATTGTTTTCATGGATTTATTGGGAATGTTTGGATTTAAAAAAATATAATTTAATCATTTCTTCGTCTCATTCTTATATGTCTAAAAACGTTAAGAAGGGGATTGGGGCAAAACATTTATCATATATACATACACCACCAAGATTTTTGTATGATGAGTATTGCGAAATAAGTTTAGCTAAAAAAATACCCTTAGGGTGGTTAAAATGGATAGATAAAAATGGTTCCAGAAGGCCAGATAAAATAATAGTTAACTCTGAAAATGTTCGAAGGAGAGTAAAAAAATATTACAATAGGATTGCCCAAGTAGTTTATCCTCCGGTGAAAATAGGTCCTAATAATAAGGAAAATATCAAAAAAGAATATTATATTTGTCTATCTAGATTAGTTAAACAAAAGGGAATTGATTTAGCTGTTGATTATTGTACAAAATACAATTTACCTTTATATGTTGTTGGAGATGGAGATGAATATTATTTTTTAAAAAAAAGAGCTGGAAGGAGTGTTAGATTTTTTAGAAAATGTAATGATAAAAAAAAGATGCAATTACTTACTCAAGCAAAGGCTTTAATATATCCTTCGATAGAAGAAGATTTTGGAATAGTTCCAATAGAAGCGATGTCAGTTGGAACTCCAGTGATAGGATTTGCTTCTGGTGGTGTAAAAGAAACGGTAGAAGATGGTATTACAGGTGTTTTATTTTACAAACGTTCGATAAGATCTTTGAAAAAAGCTATTAAAAAGTTTAATAGTTTAAATTGGGATCAAAATATTTTATGGCAAAAAGCAAATAGATTTAATGAAAAAGTTTTTGTAAAAAAAATTAGAGAAATTATTAAATCAACTTCTTAGAATTGGTTAGATTGGTTTATTGATATAATCGAATGTTGATGATTAATAGAAAAAAAATTGTTGTTTTTGGGGCAGGTGGATTTATAGGTAGTCATTTAGTCTCTTTTTTTAAAAAAAGAGAAAATGTATATATTGTTGGAGTGGATGTTAAATATCCTGAATATAGTAAATCAAAGGCTGATAAATTTATAATTGCTGACTTAAGAGATCAAAGAATAGTGACAGAAATTTGTAATAGTGGTTTTGATGAAGCTTATCAATTAGCAGCTAATATGGGTGGAGCAGGGTATTTGTTTACTGGAGAAAATGACGCAGAAGTGATGTATGACTCTAGTTTAATTAATTTAAATATTTTTAATCAATGCAAGATGGGAAAAATAAAAAAGATATTTTTTTCATCATCAGCTTGCATTTATCCTGTGTTTAATCAATTAAATGAAAAGTCTCCAAAATGCAACGAAGAATCAGCTTATCCAGCAATGCCTGATAGTGAATATGGTTGGGAAAAAATTTTTAGTGAAAGATTGTATT
>CAZLAG010000002.1:0-39550 GCA_964557475.1 uncultured Gammaproteobacteria bacterium | reverse complement strand
TTGAGACATAGTGAAGAAAAGTTGGGAGAATTCTTTAGTAAATTAGATATTAGCTAATAGTAAATAGCTGGTAGAATTATTTATGTCCCAAAAGAGGTTAAAGAAAATAAGAAGAGAGGAAAAAATTGAAATAAAAAAGGAATCAGTGGAATTGCCTGGTTTTAGGGGAATTATCAAAGAGAATTGGAAGTTTTTAATGCTTTTATTTTTGGGAACAATTGGTATATTTTTTAATTCATTAAAAGGTGCTTTTGTATCAGATGATTACGCTACCATTCCCAACAATCCTCAAATAATGAGTTTTAAAAACGGATTAAGTGGTTGGATGGGTGGGTTGATTAATTGGTTTTTGGCGCGTTTGTTTGGTATCGATAGTCCAATTCATTATCATGTTTTTAGTTTGTTGGTTTATTTGTTGGTATTACTAGTGGCATTTGTTTTTGTGTATTTGATTTTGGGAAAAAACTTGGCCATGATTACGACTATTTTATTTTCAGTGTTACCAGTCCATGTGGAAACGGTATCTTGGATTGCGGGAAGACCGTATTTATTGAATGCCTTGTTTGTTTTGTTATCGTTGATATTTTTTATTTTATATACCAAAACAGAAAATAAAAAATATATTTCGTATTTTTTCGTATCAGCATTTTTGACATTTGCTGCTGAAAAAACAAGAGCAGCGGCTTTGCCATTATTAGGAATACTTTATTGGGTGTCTTTCGACCATAAACTAAAAAAGAAAATAAATTTAGGAAAAATATTATTATTGTTTAGTGGATTATTTTTTATATTAATTGTGGTTCTTTGGCCACAAATGATTAATAGAATTGAATCGGTCAATTCAGGAATAAATGCCTCTGATAGTATTTTTTATAATCCATTTTTTCAATACCCAACTGCAATTGCAAAATATTTGCAACTTATTTGGTTGCCAACAGATTTAACCTTGTATCATACAATGTATGTCGTCCCTACTTGGATTAATTGGTCAATATTATTAGTATTTTTATCTTTGATTGGTTTTTCTTTTTTTAAAAATAAAAAAATGTTTTTTGCTTTATCTTTTATATTTTTGGCAACTGCTCCAAGTATGGCACCAGTAAAAATAAGCTGGTTAGTAGCCGAACGATATGTTTTTTTGGGATCATTGGGATGGTGTATGTTTTTATCGATTATTTGGGAAAAAATAAACAATAAAACAAAATTATTATCAATGATACTTTTGGTTTTGTTAATAATGGCTTATGCAACGAGAACATTTTTTAGAAATATTGACTGGCAAACAAATCATAATTTATGGGTGAGTGCTTGTCAGGTGTCACCAAATAGTCATAATGCTTGGAATAATATTGGAGATGATTATGATAAATTAGCTCAGTTAGAAAAAACAAATGAGGGGAAAATGAATCAATATTTAAATGCTGTTAAAGGATTTACTCAATCAACTATAGTAAAGCCAAACTATGCCGATGCTTTTCATAATAGAGCAAATATTTTTTATAAAATGGGCAGATTGGATTTAGCAAGAGATAGTTATTTGACAGCGTTATCTTTTAATCCGATGATGCAACAAACTTATTTAAGTTTAATCCAAGTTGATATGATTTCGGGTGATTATGATTCAGCTACTAAAGATGTAGAATCTTTGAAGAAAATTTATCCAAACGATGCTCAAGTTTGGTATATAGAAGCATATGTCGATATTAAAAAAGGCGAAATAGATAAAGCAAAAGAAATTTTGCGACTTATTGTGGCACAAATCCCAAATTTTACTGATGCAGTAAATTTATTAAAAAGTATCGATAATTAATTATCTTTGGTATATAGACAATAGAAACTGGGAATTAAAAATGGAAATAATCGAAGAATTACTAATGACAAATTAATAATTGGTTTAAAGTTTGACAACTTGCCGAGTTGATTTTTGATTGTTTGAGTGTCAATGTTTGGATAAGTTAAAAATGTTTGTTGATAACCAAGTTTTTTCATAGTTTTTCGTAGTCGTCGTGGACTGGTAAGATTGACGTGCCTTTTTTGGTCAAATTCTTTTCGTTGTTTGATTTGTTTTAAAGTAGTTTTGCCCATTATTAAGGACAAGATGTCAATTATCGGTTGAACTAATTTTAAATAAAGATTATTGTCGGTATGAACAATAATTTTGGGGCTCCCCCATTTGGAAACAGAGTTTACAACAAAATTGATTTCTTCTGGATATAAATGTTCAAAAACATCACAAAAATAGACAACTTGAATATTTTTTAGTGTTGGTAAGTGAAGATTATCTAAATTATAAAATTTTATATTTACTTGTTTGAAAGTGTTTTTTTTAAACTTAGTAAGTTTTGTTTTGCAAATTTTGATAGCATCTGATGAATAATCAATAGCAGTTATTTGACATTGATATTTTAGAAAGAGAAGAAAACTAAGATCTCCATTACCACAACCAAGATCACAAACTTTGTCTGTCGGTTTTAATTTAATAAGATTGGTGATTTCTTGATATTTTTTGTGGAAATTATTTTTGGTTAATTTTTGAGAAAAATCTGGCGAAGTTGATTGATAGTCAAAATATTTTTGATCGTACAGTTTTGGTTTAACTTGTTTCATTGATTAATTAGTTTAATTAGATATTTTTTTTCTGTTAAAAATACATTTTCCCAACTATATTTTTGAGCAATTTGATAACAATTTTTAATATAATTTTGGGTTGAAGTTGATTGATAATTATCGATCAATTCAATTGTTTTTTGAACAAATATTTTAGTATCCCCTAATGGAGCAGAAATTAAATTACCTTCAAATATTTCATCAAAGATAGGTAAATTATATGTGACTACTGGTCTTTTGGTCATAATCGATTCAAATAAGGAAATTCCCCAGCCTTCTTCATATGAAGGAAAAATAATGACTTTTGATTGAAGTAGAATTTTAAAGATGTCATTTTTATCTACGACAAAATCATGAATGTGAAAATGGTTTTGACAATTTTGTTGATTAAATTTTTCAATTAAAGTATCTTTTATTTTAGGAATAGAAGCTCCAATAATATCTAATTGAATATCAGAATGTTTTTTTAAAATCTTACTAAGAATTATGGGTAAATCATAAACACCCTTGGTAACAGAAAGACGACCAAAGTAACTAATATGGTTACTCGGTTTAATGTCGTGTAAATTATCAATTTGTTTTTTTATAGTTTTAATATCAAGTCCGTTACCAACAACAATAATTGGTTGAGTAATATTTTTTTGAAGAAGATATTGTTTGACTTGATGATTAACCACAAAAATTAAATCGAACTTTTGTTTTATAAGGAAAAAACTTAATTGTTGGATTAAATATGAAATGATTCCTGATAAAAATGAATTAGTTTTTCTTTTGAAAGGATTTTGATTAATATGATGAATACAGACAACTGTCTTGGTTTTGGGATAAATAATTTTGGCAAAAAAGGCGGGAATAATATCGCAAAAGAAATCACCGGTGGCATAAATAATATCAGCTTTAAAAAAAGATAAATTAAATAATGAAATTATTGTCCGTTCAATAAATAAAATGAACGATGAAAATAATGTTTGCTGATTTAAGTATTTTTCGATTTTTTGATGACCGATTATCCTTTTTTTGAATTTAGGAAATGATTTTGAACCAATTTCAGGAGTGATTATTTCAACCTTAAACTTTTTGTTTTTTTTAAAAAAACTAGCAATAGTAAATCCTCTAATTTCACCACCTGTACAAAGAACAGAGTTAGTCAGTTGATTGAATAAAAAACTAATTTTAATTGGTTTCATATTTTTTCTTTTACAGCAAACAAACCAAAGGAAAATTTTGGATAGTAGTAATTAAATATCTGACAAAAAGCATTAATATAATAAAACAATATTTTGGGTTTAAATTTAATGTTTTGATATGGTTTATTGATTATTAAACTATTAATATGATTTTCTTCTTGGTAAAACATTTTTAATCCACTGACACCGTTAACTTTAAAACCAAGATTTTTTAGTTCTATTATCGACCAACCAGAACGGTGTTGTTGGTAAGGATTTTGATCAACTTGACCCATTTCAAAATATTTATTGGGAGTGCTTAAAATTACTTTTTTCTTGGCCCATCTGAAAGCTTTCCTTATTATTTTTTGACCATCTTTTTTGGAAAGATGTTCAATAACTTCAATTAAAATTACAGCATCAAAACTATTATCGGGAAAGTTTACTTCTAAAATATTCTTTTGAAGATATTTAGTGTGAATTTTATTTTTTTTAGATAGATCTAAATATGGTTTGAAAGCCTCTACACCTAAACTATATTTTAGATGTTTAATATTTTTCAGTGGAGATGATGGACCACAACCAAGATCGAGAACAGTTTTACAATCTTTTAATTCTTTTTGGAGACAATAATCTAATTTGTGAAAGATTGGATATATATAGGTTAAATTCATAAATTAGTAAAGTTTTTCAAATAGCCACTCTACTCCATTTTTGTATGGGGTGTAACAAGTGCGACATATATTAATATGGGAAATATTATTATCAAGATGTTGTTGTCTGATGGTATTGAATTTGGGAGTATAAAAACTTTTTAGGATTGGCTGTGATTTGATGTTGCCAAATTTATATTGAGATTCATAGTCTAAACAACAAAGAGTGATATTTCCATCAACATCAATAGGAATTGTATCCCAAATATATCTACAGGGAAAAATTTTTTTATGAAAATTAATTTTAAATTTATTGGCTTGATTGGAAACATTACCATGATAATCGTGGACTTTATTGACACTAACAGAATCAACTAAATTACCCCATTTGTCGATAAATTTTTTGATTGATGTTTCATTATGTTTTACCAATGTCATAGAAATTCTAATTTTTAGAGGAGAATTGTGTTTTCGATTAATTTTGATTAATTCTTTGAGGTTAGAAATGGTTTTTTGATAATCTATTTTCATCACTTTTTGATAAGTTAACGAATTGTATCCGTTAAGACTAATATTGATTTCGTCGAGACCAGAAGAAACTAAATTATGAATTAATTTAGAAGTTGCTAGATTGAAATTTGAATAAAATTTTAATTTACTTTTGGGAAAGGTAGTTTTTATGATTTTGATTCGATTGATTATTTGAGTATCGATGAGTGGTTCACCAAATCCATTAAGAATGAAAGCATTGGGTTTAATTTTTTCTTGAATAAGACGTTTTATGATTTGATTAAAAATATCCTCACTCATGATTTTTTGAGGACGTTTCATAATTGTATGAGGACACATAATGCATTTAGCATTACAAAAATTTGTAGTTTCAATAATTATGTTGTAATTTTTATTTTTTTTAAGATTAAGGATGGTTTTGTTTATTTTATATTTAATTAATTTTTGATAGACAGGCGTGGAAGCAAATAAATCAAATGAAGACGAGATAACTTTATTAGTTTCAACTAAGTTTTTGATTTGTCGAAGAAAGTTCATTTTATTTTTTTAATTATTCTAGCTGGATTACCGGCAACAATTGAGAATGGAGGAATATCTTGAGTGACGACTGAATTAGCTCCAATGACAGAATGTTGACCTATCGAAACATTTTTTAAAATGCTACATTTGGTTCCCAAAAATACATTGTTTTCGATTAAAACATGACCATTTTCGGTGAGAGGTTGTTGATGAAGATTTTTTTTAATATCTTTAAAACCATGATCATGATCGGTAATAAAAACATATGGACCCATTATTACGTGATCACCAATTTTTATGTCGTTATTGGCACTAATAAAGGTATTATTGCCAATATCAACGTGGTTACCTATCTTTATTTTAGTTTTAGTTTTACTTTTAGTGGGTATACTGCAAAAATCAGTACTTACAGTGATACGACAAGAATTACCTATATTTACACTCTGACCAATATTAATAAAATTAGCATTGGAAAAATTTAAAAATGGTTTAATGATAGAATTTTTACCAAATGACTGAAAATTACTTTTGATGAAAAAGGTGTATATTTTGCTGAAAAACAGAAAAATTTTATACATATCAAAATTTATATTCAAATTTAATTTTAGTCAAACTTTTTGAATAAATTTTGTTTTTGTAATTATCAACCATAGGGATAAGAATAAAGGGTGGCGTGATAATACAACCTAATGAAAAAAACCAAAATGCAGGATTTAATAAATTTAAATAATTAAATTTAACCAAATACCAAATTTCTCTAAGAAAATATTTATAGCGAGCATAATTACGAAGTTGAACTAATCCAACATAATTTTTGGTAATGAAATTTTTAATTAAATATTTTTGAACACTTTGATACTTCTTTTCACTAAAAATTGATTTAACCATTTCAACCCAACTTAAAAGTGGAGATTTATTGTAAATAGACGAAAGACTTCTAGTCTGACTACTGGCGATACGGACAGCAATATTATAATCTTTGAGAAACATGACTGGGTGATTTTTGAAAATGTCAGCAAAAGGATAAATATGACAAGGAAAAATATCAGGGTGAAAAGGTAATTTCATAAATTTTTTACGATAGGCCAAACCTGATAATTGATCCAAAGTTTCAAAGACTCGAATTACTTTTTGAGGGTCATCGGTAATTTTTACAACAGTATCTTTGGTGGAATCTAATTGTCTTTTGGCTCGGACTGGAGTTTTTATTTTTTTATCAAACCAATAATAGGGTCTGGTGACGGCTCCAATTTTGGGATCTTTAAAAGCATTAAAAGTATTTTTGAGAGTATGTGTGGCCATAATATCATCTTGCCCCATAAGGTAAATGATGTCGGCGGTAGCTAATCTTCGAGCGTTTTCTAAGTTTAATGAATAACCAAGATTTTTTTTATTCTTAAAGATTTTAATTCTTTTATCTTTAATTTTTTTGATAACAGCAATTGTATTGTCTTTGGAAACATCATCGGAAATGATGATTTCAAAATCATCAAAATCCTGAGAAAGAATACTTTTTAATGTTTGAGTAATACATTTTGCCCCATTATAGGTGGGAATTAAGATATCTATTGATGCCATAAATTACGATTAATTGGTTTTAACAAACCAAATTTAAATTGTAAGGTGATAAGAGTGTAACAAAAAAGAGTAATTAAGCATAATATTGGATGTAAAAACCAAACTGGATCGGGTTTTTTAATAAAACCTCTAATTGAATCAAAAAGAGCTGGAAATACCAAAATGGTATATAAAATAAATTTAATTTGAGATTGTTGATTAACTGGCTGCCAATCATATTGGCGAAATTTTTGATAATAATAAAAATCAGTTAATCTTCTTTTTTGTTTACGAATAAATTTGGTTAACGAATCTTCACAAAAAGTGTGAATGATACCTGTTTTAACTTTGGCAAAATATAGTGCTTGGTTATTTTTTGATAAAACTTGAGAAATGATATCAATATCAAAGAAATAATCTGAATTTAAATTTTGTTGGAGAAAAATGGTTCTAAAAATTGTACCATTAGCACCAATGGTAGGAATAATTGTTTTTGGTTTAAGAGTTAAAACAATATATTTGTCTTTGTCGATTTGATCTATTTTTAGGCCAGTCCATTTATTATTGAGATAATTTTGTCGATCATAAACGCCGGTTATAAATGCGTATGGGTCGTTGGCTCCAATAAGAGCTGAATATCGTTCCATAAAACCAGAATTTGATCGATAAGTAAATTTAATCGGTTCTGAACCAATTAAACGATTGTCTTGTTCCATGGGAAAAATCATTTGTTTTAACCAAGATTTGTGAGGTAATATATTATCGGAATCGATTAAACAAACATATTTTCCACGAGCTTTCCTGATACCTACTGATTTACCGGCTTCAGCGGTTTTTAGGGGATTTTTTAATATTTTTGAATTAAATTTTTTGGCAATATTTATAGTTTTGTCGGTTGATCCCCCATCAATAATTAATATTTCATAATTTGATTTGGGATAATTTTGTTTACTAATTGAAGTTAGACATTTTGATAAAACTTTTTGGGCATTTAATGTTGGAATGATAAAACTGACTTGAATCATTGAAAATCTTTTAATTTTTTAATGAATTTTAATCCGTAGAATAAAAGGTATTTAACATCATCTATTGATCTTATGGAAATAATTTTATTTAAAATAAATCTTGGAGTAAAAATACTTTTGAAGAATTTTTGAATGTATGTATTTATTTCTTCTGATTTTAAACTAGTTTTGATAATTGGCTGGCGCATATCAAATTTGTTCCAATCTTGAGTGAGTAAAAGATTGTTTTTTTTGCAGTAATCAAAAAGAGGTGTGCCTGGATAAGGAATTAATAGAGTAGCTTGTAAACTGTCGGCTAAACCAAGTTGAAAAATTTTTTGAGATAAATTTAAGGTTTTTTGAATATCAGATTTGGTTTCATTGGGAAAACCAACCATAATAGTAATATGAGGTTGGAGTTTGTTCTTTTTGGCAATTTTTAGCGTGTTTAAGGCATCTTTAGTAGTTTCATTTTTGTTGATAAATTCTAGAGTTTTTTGGTTGGCTGACTCAAGACCATATAAAACAAACCGAAAACCAGCTTGATACATAAGTCGATATTCTTTTGAAGATAAAGCGCCAAATCGCATATTACAACCAATTTTTACTTTTTGATTTAATTTCTTTTTGATTAATTGGTGACAAAGTTGTTTTAGCCATAAACCTGTAGGTAATGTGCCTGAATCATCAAATATTTCTTTAATGCCAAAATTATTGACTAAGTTTTCAATTTCGGCGATAGTATGTTTGACAGAAAAAGAACGAAAGCATTTACCTGGGAAAAGAGTAGTCCAACTACAAAAAGTACATTTACCCCACCAACAATCTCGACCAGACATAATATAGGCACCTGGTTTGTATTTATAGTTGGTATTGTTGTAGGCATACAATTCCCATTGAGTGAGTTGACGATCAATAATAGGTAATTGATTTAAATTGTTTTCTGCGGTCAATTTAAATATCTTACTTTTGAATTTAAAATTAGAATTAATTTTTTTAATAAGATCTGACAAAAGAAAATCATAATCTCCACCTACTAAGACATAATCAACAGGACTATTGTCAATAGATTCTTGAGGAAGTGCAGTAACATGATCACCCATAAGAACTACAATTGGATTCCATGAGCATTTATTTTTAATTTCTTTGATAACTTGCCAATGTTTTTTGACTACAGGAGTTTTGGTTTCAATAGCAATTAAATCTGGTTTATTTTTTTGGATATTTTGAAACCATTTTTGGTAACTAATTTTTTGGGCAATACCATCATCCCAAAAAACTTTTAAACCTTCTTTTTTTAGGAGACTAGCAGCATATCCTAAAATAACAGGAAAAATTACATTACCAGTATTTGTCCACTGAAATTGACGATTTTGAGACAAAAATGCAGATCCTTTTGAAGAATTTATTGGTGGATAGGAAATACTGATGGATTTAACCACCGATATATTTACCGGTTTTTTGATCAAAGGTGTGTGGTTTGAATTTAACATCTTTTTTGAAGAAGCCATTTATAAATAGTATACCGTAGTAAATGTGAGTGATTGGAATAGTAATTATGGCTAATAAAGATAATAATAATGAATTTTTATTTAAAATGAATTTTATTAAGGTAATAATTAATATTGATAAATATAAATATAATGGAACATACAATAAATTATAGCTAATAGTAAAATAGTTAATAGCTAATAGAAATAAATATAAAACAAAAAATGAGGGAATAAAGTAACCAATTTTGAAACTGGTTTCAGGAAATTTGCGAGCAAAAAAACCACGATGAATAGCATATCGTGTTATTTGTTGAAGATGAGCAGTTACAACTTGACGACGATGGTGGTAAACAATCAATGTGGGATGATAAAGAATTTTTTGATGAAGCTTTTTGGTTATATCCAAACATAAAAGAGTGTCTTCTCCAGGCCAATAAGAAGTGACAAAACCACCAATTTTGATAAAATCTGTTTTTTTGACGATTAGGTTAACACTGGGATAATCATCAACGAATCTTTTTGAAGAAATATGGTTGCGATAATGTCCAGCTCCGCCACTTCCCAACCAACTAGACCAAACAAGTCCAGATGCTTTTTGTAATATATTATCTTTTGGTGGAGTTAGACAAGGACCACAAAAATTATTAATTTTAGAATTATTTTCAATTAGTTTTTGAGCATTTTTAAAATAATTTTTTTGTGGATATGAATCGTCATCAAAGAAAACTAAATATTCACCTTTAGCTTTTTTGGCACCTAAATTTCTTTTTTCTGCAGGATTAGCTGACCCTGAAATTTCGTCGGTAATTACTAAAACTTCAAAATTTTTTCGAGATTGGTTTTTGAGTTCTTTTAATGTTTCCCTAAGATAGGGATTAATTTTTCTGACTGGAATAATTACTGAAAAAATAGGATTCATTGTTCGCCGGTATTGATACGCATTGATAATTCAGGATCGTAAATCCATTTTCTTTTATTTTTATCATCATAATAATTGATGATTCTGAGTCGGTAAAAAACTGCTAAACTATCCACGAGACAATTATAAATAGTTTTGAAGCCAGTAGCGTGAGTAAGACTAGTGAAATTATAATTTAGCTTAATTGGAGCTTCATATATTTTTTTAAAACCTAGATGATTAGCAACTGAAAGTATCTCTAAGTCAAAAGCATATCGTTTGATAAGTAGTCTGGGTAAAACTTTAATCAAAACAGATCGTTTAAATATTTTTAAACCGGCTTGAGTATCATGAATATTAATGCCTAATAAATACTTAGCGATTAAGTGGCCGCCAAAACTAACAATTCTACGATCAATAGGGTAATCAATTTGTGAAGCTGGATGTCGTTTTGAACCAACAATAATATCGGCGTTATACCATTCCATGTGCTCTATGATTAACGAAATACCATTTGGGTCGATTTCCATACCAGCATCAATAAATGCAATGTAATCCCCTTTGGTTTTGGCCATACCAAAACGAACTGCATAACCTTTTCCATGATTATTTTGATATCCAAAAACTTTTAGTTTAGGAATTTTTATTTTTTTGGCAATTTTATATGAATTATCTTCTTTTTTACCATCAACAACGGCAATTATTTCATAATCATAACGAATTTGCTTTAAAACTTGATCAATATCAGTAAGATCTTTTTTGATTGTTTTTTCTTGTTTGTAGATAGGGACAATTACCGATAAAAAATGTTGTTTATTTTCCATTTAAAAGAGCTAATTTGTAAACTGCTAGAGTATTTTTGGCAGTTGAGCTCCAGTTAAATTTTTTGACATAAATAAGTGCTTGTTGACTATATTTTTGTCTAACTTTAGGGTTATCCCAATATTCTTTTAGAGCATTTTTTATACTCCTTACGGAGTAAGGGTCAAAAGAAATGCCATTTTGAGACATAATTTCTGGAAGACAACTGGTTTGACTATAAGCTACAGGGCAACCTGATTGCATGGCTTGAGTGAGAGGTAGTCCAAAACCTTCTGCAAATGATGGTTGACAATAAACAGTGGCTAAATTATAAAAAATAGGCAATTCCTCATCAGGAATAAAACCAGTTTTAATGAGATTCGGATAATTTTGAGATTGAAGCCAATGAAGATCTTTTGTCCAAGGGTGAACGGGAACGTTTTGCTTGGTGGCGCTAGAGCCGACAATAACTAGAGGATAATTGGCTTGTTGGCAGGCTTTTACTAAATTAGGAACGTTTTTATTCCAATTTATATCGCCTATAAATAAAACAAATTTTTTTGGAAGATGATATTTTTGCTGGATTTCTTTTAATCTTTGTTTATCGTTAATTGGTTTAAAGGATGGGTCGGCGGCTAAATGAGTAGTAAAAATTCGATTAGTTGGGTAATTTGTTATTTGATTTATTATTTTTTTGGAATAATCAGAAACAGTAATTATTCGATCAACTCTTTTTAGAAGATTTTTTTGAATAAACCATTTTAATTCTCCTTTAACACCAACTGGAAAATGTTTTTGAAACTCTCGTGGAATAAGATCGTGGACTGTAACTATAGTCGGAATATATGGATCAATCTTAAGAGTTAGACTAAAAGGATCAAAAAATGGATAATGAACTAAATCATATTTACCTGATTTAGTGGTAATAGTTTTTTTAATAAGCTTAATAGACCATCCTTTATATTGTTTATCTTTTTTAATTTCTTTTTGAATGGCGTCAATAAGATTGGTAGTATAATAACCAACTCCTCTAATAGAGTTACCATCAAAAATTGGAGAAATATTGATAGCTATTTTTGGCATATTATTTTTTATCCCAATCTTGTGATAAATTTATATCTCGATTGGTTTTAATTAATTCGTAATATTTAGTGTAGGCAATGGGAAAACGAAGAGCTGAATAAAAAGAGAAAACAAAACCAGGAAAACCATCAACATAACCACGATGTCTAAAAAAAGTTTTTAAAAACCACCAATGAGGTTTTAAAAAATAATAATTTAAAAAATTAAAGATATTAATTTTAACTTTTTTTTCTTTTAATTCGTTAGCTAAGAGTGTAGTATAACGATTGGCTCGAAGAAGGTATAAAGAAAAAGAAGTATCTGCATAATGTTCTAGATCATTTTTGAGCCAGCCAACTAAACCACTAACTTCAGCTTGTTCGTGAACATCTTTACAAGGTAAATGGGCTTGACCGCTTTTATAAAATATAATTGTAGGATCAGGATATTGACCACCTTTTTTTAGAAAAGATCCTAAAAAATAATTTTTACGTGGAATCCAAAATCCAGATTCTTTTATATCATTTGGATCTTTTTGAAGAATATGATTAATTTCTTTTTTTAACTCGGAAGTAACAATTTCATCAGCATCAAGTTGAAGAATCCAGTCACTTTTACAAGCATCAATCCCCATTTGTTTATTGATATGAAACATGGGTTTGTTGGTAGTAGAAATTACTTTTACTTTTTTGAATTTCTTGGCTAATAAAACAGTATCGTCTTGTGATTGACCATCAACAACGATAATTTCGTTAGCAATATCTTTAATAGCCTCAAGACAACGAGTTATGTTTTTTGATTCATTGTAAACAGCTAGGGTGACTGAAAGAGTCGATTTGTTTTTCATTTCTTTTGATAAATTTTAAAGGCTGGTTGACCATTAGAGAAATTAATTGTTTTAATAAGTTCTCCACCAGTAATGGTTTCGTCTGAAGCAACTACTAAAGAATTATTTGGAATTTGATTCCAATCAATTGTACCAAAATGATAGTTGTCGTATCCAATAACTGTAGAAAAACCATATTTGTCAGGCGTTGTTAATTTGATTTGAGATTGAATTTGGGTTGGAGGGTATTTTGAAAAGAAGAGAAAAAGGATATACGGTTGATCATATTTATTAGTAATATAGATATTCTTAAATTCATTTTTTTGTGATTCGACAAAAGGAACAAGTTCGTCAAATTTATATTGCCAAGCAAATGGGTATCTTTTGGCATAATGAAAGAAATAACTATCTAAATAATAAGCGGCAAAGTAAGCATATATAAGAATAAATAATATTGATATATATCGATATATCCGATATTTTTTGATAAATTCAATAAAACTAAAGATACCTCCAGCAATAAATATTGATAATGGAATAATCATAGCCAATGCCCTTAGAGCTGATGGAGCTTGAAATGTTAGAGAAGAAGCAATTGGCGAAATGAAAAGAAAAAGGAATAAAAATATTTTAGTTTTATTGGCGAATATTTTGGTTTTAATAGTAAATATAAGACCAACAAGAAGAAAAACAAAATCAATTAAAAGCAATTGTCCGTTTTCAGGTACTTTAGATCTAGGAACTTCATCGCCATTAATAATTAAAAAGTTTAAATCAAAATGAGAAGAATATTTTTGAGCCCAAGAAATAAGATATAAGACCTTTTTATTGTGAATAATTCTTATGGGAAGACTCAAGCTTTGATGTTGATTTAATAATTCATTAGAACGATTGATAGGTCCTTGATCAGCAGATAGACCAACTCCTCCGAGTCTGGTTGTTCCCCCATTGTTTAAAAAAGAAAAAAGAACTGGAAAAACCAAAACAGCAGCAAAAAATAAAGGAATTAATATTTGAGGAAGTTTTTTGAAAAGAAATTTGAAATATAAAATACATAAAGAAAGACCTAAAAGTGGAGCAATAAGTCTGGCTGAATGATAAATATAAAGTGATCCGATATAAAAAACCAGAAAAAAGGAAAAGTTTTTTATAAATTTTGACTGAATAGACTTAAAAAAGAAATAAGTACCAATCATAATAAATGAGAGAGCAGCTGATGATTCCCAGGCTCCTCGACTAAAATGGATGTGCCAAGGACTGACCGCTAAAACAAAAGCGGTCAAGCTTGATAGTGAATAGTTTTTAGTAAATAGCAAAACAAGTTTATACAAAAAAAGGATAGTTAATATAGATAGAATTAAATTCGGTAATCTGACGGCCAATGGTGTAACCCCAAGTAATTTTATGAATGGTATGGCCAAATATACGTATCCGCCTGGTTTATAATCGCCAAATGATTTGAAATGAAGTGGCCAAGAGACTCCATGTTCATCTTTACCTGTTTGAATTAAAGAATAAGCATTGTAGCCTAGAGCAGCCTCATCAGGATTTAAAGCTGGTGTATTACTAATATCAACAAATCGAATTAAAAAAGCGACGACTAAAATTAGAGGAAGAATAATTTTATGGATTTTCATAAGCATAAAAAGTGGAAATATTCCCAATTGGACTAAGTGGAATAAACTGAGAAAATTCCGGTTTTTGATCTATTCCTTGTCGATATATTTCTTCTTGGGAAAAAATACCTAAAGTACCAGGATGATCTTTAATAAAATTAAATTGAGCGGTTTCAAAACGAATATTGTCAATTATTTTTATTTTACCAGTATCAAGAGAAGCTTCTTCTAAGTTTGCTTGCTGTTGATATTTTGAAGGAGAATATTTTGAATAAAATAAATAATAGATATATGGTTGTTGATAATAATCAGTTAAATAAATTCGATTAAATCGATTCTGATTTTTTTGAATATAATCAATGGCTTGTTTATAGCCATAAAGATAATCAATTGGATTTCTTTTGACAGTGTGATTTAGATAAAGATCAAAATAATAAACAAAAGATAATAGATAAATCATTATTATAAATATAAATAGAATTTTTGATTTAAATTTTTCAAAAAAAGCGAATAAACCTAAGGAAATAAAATATATTAAAGGAATTGAAAGAGACATTGACCTAACAGCTTGAATTGAGTCTCTAGTTAGGGCGGCTGGTATTGGAGCGACTAATAACCAAAGAAGAAAGAAGAGATTTAAGTGATCAATTTTTTTTCGACTTAGACCAAAAAATATGCCTATAAATAGGAATATCAAGCTAGGATACAAAATAACTCCAACGTATGGTGCTGAGTGTCGAGGATTTTGCCAATCACCTTCGAAAGCAAGAAATCTAGGTGAAAAATGATTAAAATATCGAGATAAAAAGTTTTTAACAAAATAGATTGGTTGACTATAAAAGATGGAGTAATCTAGTTGATTCGTTTCATTAATAATTGTTTGTGTTTCCTGTTGAGATCTAGGATAAGAAAGTAAACTTACAACTTTCAATCTATTAGAATTACTACTAAAAATGAGCCCGTAAAGAATAGGAAGTGTAAATATACCTAATGGAATAATAAAATTTATTATTGTTTTTTTGATATTTAAAGATTTGAAATGAAGAAGAAAAAGAATAATGATGAGAAATAAACTAATCATTTTTCCTGCTTGATAAGTAAAAAGGGTAAGACCAAAAGTAATAGCAGAAAATAATAAATATTTGGATTTATGTCGATTTAAATAACGATAAAATAGAAAACAAGCTAAAACAAGTTCAACTGTAAGAATATTAGTTTCCCAAGCACCACGACTAAAATGAATATTGTATGGATTGAAAGCAGTTATAAAAGCAGCAATTAGAGCTACCTTGTGAGATTTGGGACTAATTTCTTTTATAAGAAGAAAAATAAAAAGAGGAAGCAGTGAACCTAAAATTATTGATGGTAATCTGGTAGAAAGTTGATTGAGTCCAAAGACTTTAATAAAGGGAAGACAAAGATAAACATAAAATCCTGGTTTGTAGTCTCCGAATGATTTAAAAATAATTGGTAGAAATTGACCATATTCATCTTTGCCAGTTTCTAGAATTGAATAAGCATTGTAACCTAAAGCAGCTTCATCCCAAAGTAAGGAAGGATATTGCTGAGATTGATAAATTCTGATTAAAAAGGAAACTAAAACGATAATGATGAGAAATAGTTTATTTTTGGATTTCATTTAATTCTAAAATATCAAACACCGGTTGGTCATTTAAAAAATTAATAGTTTTTATTAAATGACTATCTTCTTGATTATAGTTGCCTGGAGAGGTGATTAAAAGTGTTTTGGAATTTAACTTCTTAGTTTTGGCTTTTATTTCCCAATCGTTGATAAATTTAAATTTATCAAAAGCATTAACCCAATACCAATCAGCATGATAATCCCAGTCTAAATTTGGATCAGTTTGGTAAATAGATGGATTCCACGGCCAATAGAAAAGAATAAATTCATGAGCTTCGCCATATTTTTTTGTAAAAATGATTTGATCGTAATTATTATAATTATCTTTTATATAATCCACGGCTTGTTTATAACCATATTGCCAGGCATCTGAATGATTTTTGGCATAGAGAATAAAATAATTTTGAAAATATTTAAATGATTGAAATGTTAAAATTACCATAAATAAGGCAATAAATATTTTATTTAATTGTTTGTTTTTTAAGATTTTGGTGGCTTGATAACAACCCAAAGTAATAAAAATTTGTGGTAATGGCAGTATGGTCATAGCCCGAAGAATTGGAAAATCACCAACGGTAATAACTGCTGGAATTAGACCAATAAGAAACCATGATAGAAGAAATAAAGAATTTTGGTCTTTTTTAAAAATTTTAAAAATTAAATAAACTATGCCAAGATAATAAAAAGGTAGACAAATAGAATACAAAATTCCAAACCCGGGAATATTAAATTGAAAATTCTGAGTACTATCAAAAAAAAGTATTTTTGGATTTAAAAATCCAAGATAATTTTTGACAACAATTTGACTAAAAACAGTAACACGATTGTATAGAAATTTAGCAATTAGCGGATTGCCTGAAAAATTATTTCGATTGTTTTCAATTTGGTTGATTGTGGCTGGATTGATAGCAAAAACCCAACGGCTTCTAGCTTGAGAATCTTTATTAAATAGATTGATTACTTGAGGAGTCATTAAAACTAATAAAATTAGAAAACTGACAATAAATACTTTTAGATGACTAAAAAGATTATTTTTTGTTTTTTGAAAAAAGATTACAAGATAGGCTAAAAGTAAAAGAGGGACAACAATTTTAGTGTTGTGGTAGGCGTAAGTAGAAATAGAAACGAATAATAAACCTAAGGGAAGAAAATTTATTTTTTTAACGGCTTTAATTAAAAATAATAAGCCGAGAGAAAAAAAGAATTGAGCAACAGTGGATTGAAAGACACCACGAGATGGAAAAAATGTCCATGGCGAAATGGCCACCAAAAACATAAGGAAATATGACATCTTTTTGTTTTTAAAAATTTCTTGACCCAAGAAAAATGAAACTATTACCAAACCAAAACCACAAAGGGCGGAAACAATTCTAATACTAAATTCATTTAAACCAAAAAAATATACAAAGGGAAAAGAAAGATACATATTTAAGGTGGTAGGATAGTCACCATAGGCTCTAAAATTAAAGATTGGCCATGAAATCCCCCACTGATCTTTACCAGTTTTTAGTAAACTGTAAGTATTGTAGCCATGACTAATTTCATCCCAATTAAGAGATACTGGAAATTTGTTTAATTGCCAAAAACGAAGTACAAAAGCAATGATAATAATTAAACTAAATAAAATTTTATTTTTCATTTTTTTTCTTGACTATCATAATAGCAAATAAAATTAATGAAGCTAAACTAAAATAGTTGGCAAGAATACGAATTGGAGTGTTTTTAAATTTTAGTTCAAGACTATATTGGCCTGAAGTTAAATTTAATTGAATTAAACCAAGATCTGGATCAATTTGAAAATCTCTATTTTGACCATTAATTTTTAATTCCCAATTTGGGAAGTACACCATAGGTAAATTGAATACGGCATTATCACTATTAACTGATAAATAAGCTTGGGCAGAATGAGAGTTTTTGTAAAACTTAATAAAATCGACTTTACCTTTTAAAACAACTGGATTTTGAGTAGAAAAAGAGTTGGGGAAATTTTTACCAAATTTTGGCCAATAATCTTTGAGACCAGCACCACTTGAAACAATAATATTTTCTGTTGAAAGTTTTTCTTTGTCAGTTAAATTTGGATACCAAATATCTTCCTTAAAGTAAGAAAAATTTAAAATTATAGTTAGTAAAGCAATGATTATTAATATAATAGTTTGAAATTTTTTCTTGATTAAAAGAACGATCGAACCGGAAATAAAAGAAGCAGCAAAAATAGCTATTGATAAAAATCTCCAAGGGAATTGAAAATAAGGCATAAATGGAAAGAGTTTCCAAATAAAAGTAGATTTATTGTGGGTCAAAAAAAGTGAAAATAGAAAAACTAAAAAGAAAAATATAATTGATAAAGAGTTTTTTTTATGTTTGTTAAAAATAATTAAAATTATGGAAATTAAAGGCAGTAACCATTGGATTAAACCAACAGAAAATGCCATATCATCGATTGGGCCCCAAAGTGAAGCACCGTATCCCCAAAAACGAGAGATAAAAAGTTGATTTAGGGTTGCAAAATGATTGACATAATTAAAATAGCCTTGAGTCATAGTATCAACGGTAACTAGATTTTTTTCAAAGATAGCTGGAAGCACAAAAAATGCCGAAAGACCAAGCGATAATAAAACTGGAATAGTTAATCTAAATAATGATTTTAAGTTTAGATTTTTATTTTTTAATAAAAGAATTATTGAATAAATTAGTAATACGGGAGCAATTGCCAAGCTAATTAAATTATGGCTTAAGAATAAACTACTTAAAGAAACTATTAGAAGTAATCTATTTTTTTTATGATTTATAAATTGAGTGAGAAAATAAAAAATCCAAGGAATAATATTGATGGCTAAGGATTCAGCTATAGCTCCCCTAACCCAACTGTCTGTGGCTTGATAAGGGGCTAATAAAAATATAATTGATGAAATAGCTGCTCCAGTTTCTCCCCAAAAAAGAGAAGCGAATAAAAACATTCCCAAAACACCAATTAAATGACAAGAGGCAAAGGTGATTTTAAGACTATTTATAAAACTAAAACCAATTAAATGAAAACCTTCGGCAATGGAATAAGGTAGAGGTGAATAATAATTAAAAAGAGGGTAACCATAGCCCATCCCTCCATCACTAATGAAACGACAAGGAATTTGTCCATCATGAAGACATTGATCAAATTGTTGAAGACGAAAAACATGCATGTCATCCATCATAGAAAAATACCCAGGACGACAAAGACGATAAAAAGTTATTAAACTGATTAAAATTATACTAATTAAAATAATTATTTTTCTCTTATTCATAGATATTTATTGGCTGATAAATTTGGTACAAAAATAATTTTCATTCATTTTTTCAATCTCTAAATCTGAAATATTAAAATTAGAAACAAAACTCTTTGTTTGAATATTTTGACATGTTGATCCATTGGAGATAGCAAAAATTTTATTATTACTAGCTATTTGATTGATATAAATTTTATTTAGATTATCAAAATTAAATTGATTAACATCATAAATTAGAACATAATTTTTATCTTTTGGAAGATGACTTGTCTCATTAATAAAATGAATATTTTTAAAATTGAAGGTACCATCTTTTTTATTATATTCATCTTTAATGAAATCAAGATTTTTACGGTTTAGAGAATTTGTATAAAAAAGAAACGAATGGTAAATAGGTTCTGTTTGATGAGTTAAAAAATATATCTCTTTGTTGTTTTTACTTTCAAAGGAAAGATATTTACTTATGAGACGATAGCTAAGAACAAAACTTTCTGATTGGTAGACTGGAGCTTTGAGAAAATATATATTCAAGAAATTAGCAAAGCTTAAAAGATATAAAAAAATAAAACCAATTCTAATCAATTTTGATTTAAAGATTTGAAAAAAATAAAAAAGTCCAGCCCCGACTAATATGAATAAAAATGGATATTGCAAAGATGAATGAAAAACATAAGCTGGAATAGAATCTCCACGAATGGCCTCAGGAATTGGAGATAATAAAATAAAAGAAGTAATTAATAAGAAAAAAGAACGATATCTTTGAAATAGAAAAAACATTCCCAAAATTATTAGGATGATATCCAAATAATAAAAATAACCATGTATCCAAAGAGATCCAGTAAAAGCTGCATCTCCGTTTAAAAACATGACATTTGGAGAAAAATTATTGAGATATTTTTCAAATGCTTCTCTAAAGTAGATAGTGTATTTATTGGTAAATAGAGTAATAGTTGGATTGAGAGATTCACGCCTTTCATCGTTAACAATGGCAGCTATTTTGGGTGATGAGGGAGTCCACAATTCTGAAAGACGTCGACCAACTGATTGATGAGAAAGTGAAATAGCAAAATTGAGAGTGATAATTAAAGAAAAAATAATGGTAGCCAAATAATATATTCCAAATTTTTTATTTATAAATTTCCAGCAGTAGATAGCAGAAATAAAAATAAAAGGAAAATAAATGACTTTCGTTCCAATATAAGAATGAAAAGCCAGAAAACCAATTGGAATTGATAAAAGAATAGAAAATTTATTGTCTTTTAGCATCAAATATAAAGATAATAGAAAAAAGAGAAGAGCTACAGGTGCGTCAAAAGATGTCCTGGCAGTATATATACTCCAAGGATTAAGACTAGTAGCAACAACAACAAATATAGATAAATTGGTATTTTTAGTTATTTTTTTGACTATCAAATAAAGAAGAATTATTGACAAGACACTTGTAACAATATAAGGCAGCCTAGCGGTAACTAGGTTTAAAGGTAACAAGCCGATTATTGGAGAGAATATAACACTAGACATTTCATCAAAAGAAATCGTTTGACCGTAAAAAAAACTTTTGGCTTTTAAAACAAAATGAAGTTCATCATCATTAATACCAACAGGTATTTTGTCTAGAAAGATAAAACGAATAAAAAGGGCAAATATTAATATTAATATCAGTTTAATGATTGGTTTTTTGGATTTTGTTGATTTCATCGAGATAACTCTTTTTTAATTATATAAAATTCTTCTTGGTTGGTATATTTTTTGGGAATATTTCGGAGTATCTTAAATGAAGATGATAAAGATTTAGCCTGATATTCAGATTTTGGAACAATATATAAGGTATCGGCAGAAAAATTATTTGTGTTGGACCAATTTATGGTACCAAAATAAAATTGATGATCGAGTAGTTGTCCTGAAAAAGATTCATTGGAAAAATTAGTTAGATGATTTTTTATAGAATCCCCTTTGGTAAGGGAATAAGGTCGGTAATAAAGCAAAAATGAAACAAAAGAAATATAACTATCTGAAAAAACAAGGGTTGATTGAGGATATTCGTTGGTAGCGATAACTGTCTCTTTCATGCCTGTTTGCCAAGCCATGGCTGATTGATTTGGGTAATGATATTTATAGTAGTGACAAAAATTTAAAAAACTGACGGAATAAAAGATGAAGATTAAATATTTTGTCCAAGAATGTTTCTTAACTAAAAATTGAATTCCTAAACTAGTGAAATATATTAGTGATGGCAACATTAAAATTAACCTAGTAGCATGAGGTGAATCGGTATCACGGGTTAAGGCGTATGGAATTGGAGAAAGAATTAATAAATAGAATAAAAATGAAGTTAATGAAGTATTTTTTTTACTGGAAAATAAAAATATAAATCCATAAATAATAAGAAATAAATCAGTTATATAAATTAGACCAAAATTACCGCCAAAACCATGTCTTATATTACTGTCGCCGCCGAGCAAAAGAAAATTAATAGAAAATGATGAAAGATAATTTTTTACAAAACGATTGATCACTAGTTGATATTTATTGTGGGCAATTTTTGAAACTAAAGAAGTTTTGATACCAATTTGGTTCGGATGATCAATAGAAGCATCTTCAAAACGAAGACTATCAACAATTTGTTCTGAATGCGGTTGAGTAAAAATACTAATATATTGAAAACGAAAACCAGCCTTACCTTTTAGGGTATCTATAGTTAAAGGAGTTAAGAGTAATAAAGTGAATATAATTAATAAAAATATCTTCTTAAAACCGAGACTAAAAATTTGTCTATAACTGGTAAAAAGTATAATCAGACCAATAAATATTAAAAATAATTTAGAAGTACTATAAAAATATGGAGAGAGACAAAATGAAAATGAGGCTAAATAAAGGTAAAATATCTTTTGTTGATTTAAAAATTTTTGCCAAAAATATATACCTAAAAGAATAAAAAAGAGCATACCAGAGACTTCAAAACCGATTCGACTATAATGAACTGCCCAAGGTGAGATAGCTAAAAGTAAGGCAGATAACCAAGATTTGGTAATAAGATAAAAAATGATTACTGATAAAATCCCAAAAATGGCTGATGGTAATCTAACAGATATATCGGGATTGGAAATAATTTTTTGAGTTAAAGCAATGGTATAAATATGGAGAGAGGTGCGAAAGTCTCCGAATGATTGAAAATGAATTGGAAACTTATTTCCATAATAGTCAGTCTTGTTTTGATTAAATATCTGAGCTTGATAACCAGCATCAATTTCATCGTAGTAAAGTGACGGTGGTAAATTGTTTAATTGATAAAGCCGGACAAAAGCAGCTAAGGATATAATAAGAATTGCGATGAAAATTTTTATTTTCATTTTGATTTAGTATAACTGTTATACTTTAGTGAAAACAGTATGAAAAAAATTCTTTGTTTAATAGTTTTGATTTGGGGTCTTTTGGCTCCATTAACTTATCACCCTGATACAAAATTAACTTTGAGATATCCAGCCTTAGAAAATGGAAAAGTTTGGAATATATATTCTTATTTAAATGAACATAGTTTAGACATTCCCGATTTTCATTATCCTCCAGCTCATTATTGGTGGTTAAAAATTCATTATCCAATATCAAAATTTATAGCCGGAAATGGATTTGATGAATGGTTGGCCAGTGGTAGTGCTCAAGCTTCTTTTGATCTTAAGATAATGAAATATACTTTGGCGACTAAAATACCATTATTAATTTTAGGATTATTAAGTGGTTGGTTAATTTTTAAAATTGTTTGGAAATATACTAGCAATATAGATTTGGGCAAAAAAGCAATTTTATTTTGGTGTTTAAATCCTATAACTTTATATTCTTTAGTGGCTATGGGCCAAAACGACATTGTGGCGATAACATTGTTTTTATTGGGAATTTATTTAATTGACAAATGGTGGTTAACAGCTTTACTTTGGGGATTGGCATCTGGGGTAAAAAATTATCCTATTATATGGTCTTTAATGTTTTTGTTTGTTTGGGAAAAAAAGATAATTAAGTTAATTTTTAAATCAGCTAGTGTAGTTTTGGTTTATTTTTTAATAATGCTTCCTTGGTTGAGTAAAAGTTATTTTATTGAAGCTGTTTTAAATTCTGGTTTATCTCAAAGAATGTTTATAGCTAATATTCCCTTGGGTTTTGGAAAAGAGATATTAATAGTTCCTCTTTTATTGGTTTTTTTGGCAATTAAATCTTTTAATAAGAAAAAAACTATTAATAATGTAACTTTGGTTTTAGTACAAACTTGTTTGGTGATTTTGGCTTTCTGTCATTTCAATCCACAATGGATGCTTTGGTTGATGCCTTTTTTATCAATATTACTTTTTAGTGAAAAACCAAATAAAAATGTTTATTTACCACTTATAATTATTTTTGTTAGCTGGTTAATATTGGCTTTGGGATTTGATGATAGATTTTTGACTTGGGGTTTGTTGACACCCGTAATTCCTAATTTAATTAATTTCCCAAGTTTAATTGAATTTACTAAAAATAAAGGAATTGATATTTCAACATTAATAAATCTGGCTCAGACGATTTTGGCCGGTACAGCAATATGGTTTTTGGGACGAAAAACTAAAACTATCGATATAAAAAATAATAAAATTCATTTTAAAAAATGGTGGTTATTGGTACCATGGTTTTTTTGGATAATTTTAATTGTTGGTTTAAATAATTTTAAAGTTCAAAAAAGAATTGATAGTAAGGTTTCCGAAAAGAGAGTTTTATTATCAGAAGTAGATCAAAAAAAATGGTCTTATGAAGTTGAAAAGGGTTTAAAATATTTAGAGTTTTCTTTGGATAAAGTTAAAGATAGTTCTAATGATAAAGGTGTCTTATTAATAAAAGACAATTTTGATAATAAAATAGAAAAAGATTTTACTGCTTACAATGCAACTCCTGATGGTTGGTTGAGAGTAGATATTCCAGAAAATATGTCTAATTCGAAATCTCTAGAGATTGGATTGAAAGAAACAATTAATAAAGATCAAAGTTTAAAAGTAAAAATAGATAGTAAAGATAGGCTAGCAATTAATTTTTTTAGTTATACTAAAACTTCAATAAAAGAAATTGGAATAAAATTATCTTTTCTTTGGTGGTGGTGGACAGGATTGATTTTGATTAGTTTTATTTATATTAAAATTAAAGAAAATTAATTTAAGAGTAATAATAATATTGATTAGACTGATACTGCGGACGGTAAATTGATTGTCAAAAAGTTTGATTAAAAAAGGTATATGAGGTGTCCACCAACCGCTATAAACATTAATCATGTGGGTAATCGACAGTATAAAAAAATATTTTGCAAATCGACGATCTTGATATGAAAGTAATAGCAAAGGAATTAAGGCGGGAAAAGTATATCGTTCATGCATTCTAGTCATAAAGGTAAAAGTAGCCATAGTGATAGTAACCAATGTTAATAATAGATTCTTTTGAGAATAATTTTTGAATAATTTAATTAAAATTATTAAATATAAAATAAAACAAAAAATTAAGGAAAACGATCTAGCACTGATTAAATTAAAAATTAAAAATTCATCAAGTTTGGGTTTTAAACCAAAAATTAGTGCCCAAAAATTCATAGCATTGGCAGTTACTTGATCCATAATTCCAGGCAGAATTTTGGTCATCATGGTAGTAAAAAACCATATTAAAGGATTAATTTCTATTGGACTAAAAGGTAAACAGATTAAATAAATAAAAAGAAGAGTAATCAATCCGGAAACGATAATCTTTTTAAGATTAACTTTATTTTTTATTAAAATAATAGGAATAATAATAGACCAAATTAAAAGAGATGGTTTGTAAAGTACAGAACTGACATAAAATAAAAATGCTGGTGTATACCGTTTTTTCCATAGAAAATAAAATCCAAGTAAGGCCAATAAATTAATAATACTGTCACCACTTCCCCAAACTGCACTATTGTAAATCATAGGTGGGTACAAACTTAGAATTATGGCAATAGATTTTGATTTAGTAAATTTTGAACAAAGATAAATTAGGATTAAATCAGCAAAAACCATTGGCATTTTTAAAAGATATTGATTTCCTTCTAAAAAGTACCATTGCATGAATTTTGATGGAAACAACCTAATATTTTGATTTAAAAACCAAAATATATTGTACAAAAATAAATATATTTGTCGGACACCCCAATTGTAATAAATATTCAACATTGGTTGATCTGGAATGCCGTGTCCACCAAAAAATAACCAATCATAATAGCCTCTCCAGGTGAATTCGCTAGCAAATCTCCCCCACCAATAAGTGGCATTGACATCACCATGATAAATCCAAGGCCAACAAAAAAGTCGAATTAAAAGAGCAAAAATTAATATTCTTTTTAAATCAAGCTTCTGATATATACCTTTAATCACTTTAAATATATAATATATTGATGACTCGAAGAAGTAAATTATTAATTGGTTTTTTGATTGTTTACCTTGTAATTGTGACAACAATTTATTTTGGTCTAAAAAAAAGATTAAAAAATAATTTTTCTGAAGAAAAAGTTAACACATTGATTATGGGTCAATCGAAATTTAGAGATAAAACTGATGATTTGTGTAAATATCAAATATTGGGTGATCCAAAAAAGACAGATTATGTAAAAGTTGAAATCAATTGTCGAGATGGTAAAAAAGCCAATAGTACTCTTTCTTTGTCAGCAATTGAAGATAAAACTTATGCAGGTTTTTTAAATGAATACGAAAGAATTGTAGGGTTTAATAAAAAAATATTAGATGGAAATTTTTCTTGTTATATTGATGGTAAAGAAATAAATAAAAATGATTATTTTCAAGAAATTAAGTCGGCTGTTACATTAAAATGTGTAGAAAAAAAATGATTAAAAATATATTTAAAGTAATAATTTTTGTTTTGGTTTTGATATTAGCTTTATTTTTGAGAAAAAAGAATTATGCTGAAATTCCAATCCCTGGACAATCTGCAGATGAATATAGTTATTCTTGGGTAGGGTTGTCTTTAATAGAAACAGGAATGCCAATAGGCATATCAGGATTGGGAGGAAACCAACATTCTTTATTTAGATATGTAAATGTTGATAGATTTTTTCAAACTGTTTCTACTGGAGATCCTTTAGAAATTAATTATCCTTGGATGGATCACCCACCTTTATTAGGTTTAATTACTGGATCATATGCTTATTTGTCTGGTGCTAGGGTTTTTGAAGATACTGTTACCTCGATTATCAGAAAACCAATTATTATAATTTCGACATTTTCAGTAATGTTGTTGATGATTTTTTGTTGGATTAATTTTAATTTTATAACGGCTGTTGTTGGAGGATTGTTGTATGCCACTATACCATTGGTGGTTTTAAGTAATAGGATGATTCAAGCAGAAAATGCGATTATTCCCTGTTTGCTTGGCTGTATGATTTTTCTTTCTTTATACCTTAAAAATAAAAATAGTATATTTCTGTTTTTAACGGCCCTATTGGCTGGTGTAGCTACTTTATTTAAACTTACTGGAATAGTTTGTTATTTATTAACCTTTTTTGTTTTGATAATTGAACATAAGGGTTTAACAAAAAAGTTTTTTAATGATTTGTTATTTTTCTTGGCTGTTAGTGTCCCAATTAGTTTTCTGTTTGTAGTCTATGGATCGGTTTATGGATTACAAAATTTTAAAAATATTTTATTTTCAAATTATAATCGTTTTTATGGAATTGGTTCATCTTCGATATTGGAGTTGATTAGAAATCAACGTTTGACTCAACATAAATTTTTACCAGAAGCAGCAATAATTTGTGGATGGATATTGTTTGGTTACTTCTTGGGAAAGAAAAAAACTGATAAAGGTTTAAAAATAACCCTTTTGGGAATTTTATCTTATCTAATAGTTTATATATTTTTTGGTAGTCAACCATATGGTTGGTATGCTTTTATTTTTTGGCCAATGTTAATTATCTTGTTGGCAAAATTTTGGGCTGATGGAATTAAAAATGGTAATAATTTATTACTGAATTTTTTTATTTCAATAATCGTTTTAGGGGCAGGAATTAATAATCTTATTAATGTTTTTGAATTTCAAATCTTTTCCAATTGGTGGAGATTTGGAATTTCATTAATATTTTTTGGATTGACAATATCTTTAGCTTTTAAAAACAAATCCAATATATTTTGGAGATTATTATTAGTTTTGATATTTACTGGAGTAATTTATTTAAATATAAAATATCTAAATAAAATTAATTTAGACTTTTGGTGGCAGAATATTTCTTAAGAGATATATATTTTTTGGTTATTAAAAATAAATTTAAAAGACTAATAAGTGAGAGGATCCTGATTAGGATAAATGAATTTGATTCAAACAAAAATTTTACCCAGCCGATTTGACGTTGATAAAAAGAATAAAATAAATTCAAAAACCAAATTAAATTTTGAATAATCATATAAAAACCAAAATCTTTAAAATTTAAAAATAAAAGAATAATTGAAGCAATAAATGCTGGAAAGAAATATCGTTCCAGCATTCCTGTCATAAATAAAAATGTTGCCTGAGAAATAAAAAAAAGAATAAATGATAATCTAGTTAAATTGTTGGGGTATTTATTTTTGAAATAAAAATATACAGCACAAATATTGATTAATATAAAGAAAATTAATCCAAAAGTATCTAATTTCATGCCCAATATTTGTTGACTACCGTAGGTTTTATCTATTTCAAAAAATAAAGAGAAGAAATTAAATGCTGAATTTGAAGCTCGACTAAGACCTTTGGATGATGGTGCCATTCGTTGTAAAACAATATTACTAATTTCTGGAACAGGATTGAAAGGATTAACTAAAAAAGGTTTGAATGAAATGAATATAAATGACAAGCAAAGAAAGAAAGAAATAAATAGTTTTATTAAATTATTTAATTGAATTTTGTTTTGTTTAAAAAAATAAAAAATATAAAAAGGTAACAAAACTAAACAAGTTGGTTTAAAAAATAATCCAATTAAAAATAATAAAGGAGAAAAAATGAATTTATTTTTTTTAATGCTTAAAAATGATAAATAAACAAAAACTACAGAAACAATATCGTTTTGCCCCCAAATCCAAGTTTCAAATAAATTGATAGGATTAAATAGTATAAAAATAAAGCCTAATAAAGCTTTATTGAAATCTTTTTTATATTTGTATATTAATCCAAAGATGAAAAAGGCAAGAATAATATCACCTAAAATAGCCCACAAACGAAGAAGTAAAAATTCTCCATAATGATCAAACCAAAGAATAACTGATGCTGGGGGTATTTTGATTAAATTGTGTAATTCTGATAATAAATACCTATTTTCATAAATGTGGCGTGAAACCCAAAATCCAAGGGTAATGAGAGGAGGTTGAGTAAGTGGAGTATAAAGCCAATTGTCGTAAAAATAGATGCCTTTTAGGTCCTGGTGATAAAGAGTTTTTGACCAGTCGTAATGAACTAAGATATCACCTTGATTGTCAGATTTAACAGGAATTGATCTTACAACAATAGCTAATAACGTTAAAAATACAATTAAAATTATTTTTGGAAAATTGATTTTAATTTTTGCCATTTTTGACCAGACCAAATAGTTGAATTAATAAGATAATGATTAAAGAATCCATGATATTTCTTGCTTCCTGGAATAAGACGGCGCCACTGATCTTTTGCTGGAGCTATGTTTTTACCACTAGCTCCATGACGATGAATTATTTGACATGATGGATAAAAAATAACCTTTTTATTGGATTGATTCACTTTGCGACACAAATCCATATCTTCAAAATAAAAGAAATATTTTTCATTCCAAGACCCAATTGATTTAAAAAAATCTTTATTTGTAGCTAAACAACCACCAGAAATAGAGTTAACCTGAATTGGTTTTGAGCCTTTTGGAATATACTTTGAATAAGAATATTTTTTATCTAACCAAAATTCTTTGAAAGCATTCATAAAAGTTTGTGGCGGAAAGACAGATGCTTGAGGAGTAAAGTCTGGATTTAAAAATTTTGGTCCAATAATTCCTATATCGGTATTATTTTTTAGAAAATCCATCATCTTTAAAAGACTATTGTCGATTACCTCAATATCAGAATTCATGAAAAGAATATATTCAGAAGTTGCATATTTTAAGCCAATATTATTAGCTTTGGCAAATCCGAGGTTAGCTTTATTTTCAATTAATTTAACGTTTTTTATATTTTTTAAAACTTCTAAAGTATTATCTTGAGAACCGTTATCGACAACAATAATTTCCTGACCTGGAATAAATTGATTTATAGTCTCGACACATTTTTTAGTTATTTGAGCAGTATTCCAAGTGACTATAATTATAGAAAATTTCATGAATTTTAATGAGAAAATTTTTCAAATATTTCTTGATCTGTAAGTTTAGGAAAAACAATTGGTGGTGAGGCTTTTTTGGTTTGTCTTTTGGCAGCCAAAATTATTTTTATATAATTTGGCCCTGATAAAATTCTACCAATTAAAGCAATTTTGTTTAGAGATAACAATTGAGGATCGGTAATATTACGCCAGGTATTGAGAAGACGATTTCTTTCTTTGACATAATTTAAAAAATTTATTGAAAACTTTGATATTGTGCTTTCATGTTTGTGTTCAACAACACATGTAGGTTCCCAAAGTAAGGTATAACCTGATTTCCAAGCTCGATATCCAATATCTAAATCTTCTGAATAAAAGGGTTGATATATTGAATCAAAACCTCCTAATTTTTCAAAAAGATTTTTTCGAATAATAGAACTGCCCCCAGAGACCCAACCAGATATGTGAGTTTTTTGATCATTTACTCCTGGTTCGTGTTGAAGATAGCCATTTTTCCAAAAAATGCGAGCCCAGTTTTCATGACCATACTCAGCAAAACCGACACCAAAAACCTTTGGGTCGGAAAAATGATGAAGAGAATTTTTTATATAATCTTTATGAGGATAAATATCATTATTTAATAAAACAACCAAATCCCCTGTTGCTAGAGAAACTGCTTTATTAGAAGTACCTCCAAAACCTAAATTTTTTTTATTAGTAACTATTTTTAATTTTTTATATTTCTTTTGAAGTGATTTTAGATACCCAACACTATCATCTCTTTCAGAACAATCATCAGCAACGATAATTTCCTGAGCTTCTGGACTCATTTTTATAATCTGAGGTAAGTTTTTTTGAAGAAGTGGAAGTCCATTCCAATTAGTGACAATGACAGAAATTTTCATACTAATTTTCAATAATTGCTAAAAGACGCTTTTCAAAATTTTCTTTTGAGAAAGATCGACAGTTGATAATAGATTGTTGAGACATAAGTTTTAGACTTTCTGGATCATCAATTAATTTTTTGGTTTTCTTAACTAATTCATCAAGTGAATTCCATAAGTAGCCATTAACTCCATTTTCAACAATTTCTGGTATACCACCTTTAGCCACAACTACTGGAACTAGACCTGAGGCCATAGCTTCAACAACGGTAATACCAAAATGTTCTGTATTTTCTGGATGGACGTTTTCGTCAACTTCAAATCCAGCAGCATGCCAATATATTTTGGATTCTGAATAAATTTTCTTAAGTTCATCAAATGGTGGATTGATTAAAAAACTTACAGGTAAGTCTTTGGATTTTTCAAAAAGACATTTTAAGTATACATTTTTATTGGGATCTAAAAGACTGCCTCCGGCTAAAACTAATTTCCAATCTGTTAAGTTGTAATTTTTAACTAAACTAGTAAAAGCATCGATTAAAATATCCTGTTTTTTGGCATTTAAAATGTTATCAAAACGACCAACAGATAAAATAATATTTTCTTTTTTGGGTGAAACTTTAAATTTATCGACGTCAACTGGTGGATACAAAACTAAAGTTTTATTTTTTAGAGCACCGGTTTGAAAACGAGAAGTGAATTGAGAATTACAAATAACATTGGAAATTAATTTAAGTTTTGGTTTTTCTAAAACACTATTTAAATAACTACTATTTTTGGCAAAGGGAACTTGGATATGTAAAAAATTTTTTTTGGCAAACAAAAAAGGAATACTGCCATCACTTAAATAAAAAATAATATCGTATTTATTGGTTGTCTTTAATTTTTGATAGGTTTTTTTTAATTTTAATTTAATTTTTTGAGGATCTAAAACTCTGGTGATAAATTTTGAAAAAATACGGCTTTCTTCCATTAATTCTAATTTTTGTGGTTTTATTTCAAAAATATCTGGAACAATTTTTAAGTCGGTTAAATTTAATGAAAATCTTTTTTCGGCTTTTTCAATTAAAGTTTTATCTCCTGACCAAAACAAATCGACCTGGTAGTTATTTTTGAGTAATATTTCTGCAACTGTTAAGCAGTATCTTTCACCACCGCCTAATGTGTCTAAATAAGGATCGTATATTGCAACTCGTTTGTGCATTAATCTAATAATACATTATTTTTTGGCTTTTTGTTGAATTTCCCAAAGCCTAGCGTAAATTAAAAAAGTATCAAAAGTTTCGAAAATAACAGAGATCCAGCCGACTGTACCATCTTTCCACATTTGTTGTTTAATAAGTCTTTCCCATATTTTGGTAAACATCATTCTAATAAAACGCCACCAAACAACAGGGGGATGATTATGATCATATAAAGCTTTTGCTTCCATATCTGTCCAAACTAATGTTTTTTGAAGCATTGAAGAAAGATCTCGATGAGTAAAATGGGAAAGATCAGATTTTAAATATGAAATTTGACCATCGACTTGGGGTTGTTCATGTAAAATACCTTGATAACCATGAAGATATTTTTTTTGGAAAAGTCTAATAACATAATCTGGATAAGAACCACCATGCTTTACTCTTTTACCTAAATAAAAATTGGCCCTAGGTATGGCAAAGTGTGAAAACTGTGATTTGTTAGTAACAATTTTACTTATTTCTTTTTGAAGAAATTGATCTACTCTTTCATCTGAATCAATATATAAAATCCAGTCTTTTGTACTGTTTTTTAAACCTAAATTACGCCATTTAGAAAAATTACGATTGTAACCATCGTTTGTTTTTATTATTTTAATTAATGGAATTGTTTGTTTAGCAAGGTTAATTGTATTATCGGTAGAATTAGCAGCAACTAAAATAATTTCTTCAGCAAAAAAACATGATTTAAGACAATCAACAATCATTTTTTCTTCATTACCAGCTAAAATGATAATTGAAAGATTGGTTAATTTCATTTCCAACTCCCCTTTTTCATTTTTTTTAAATAAAAATCAATTACTCCACGACGTTGCCAATAAGATTTAAATAAGAATTTAAAAGATTCTCTAAAAATTGCAAATTTAGTCCTTGGTTTGGCAAACTTAGAAGCAAAATAGATCCTATTTCGAGTAATAAAGTAATTTTGTAAATGACCTGGGCCTTTAGTAGATCCAGAATTTACATGCCAAATATATGATTTGGGAATACAGGCTAAAGAAAAACCATTTAACTTGGCACGATGACAAAAATCAACATCTTCCATATACATAAAATAATTTTCATCAAAATTACCTATTTTTTTAAAAACCTCATTTTTGGCGAGAAAACAACAACCACTAATAAAATCTATATTTGTATTTATTTCATTAAATTGACCATGATCAATCTTGTCAATATCAATATTACTACCATAAATATTATCCCAATCAACTTGACCACCCATTGACCAGATAACTTTACCTAAATCATTTTTTTGATAACGATTTTTGTGATATTCAAAACCAGGAGCAAAATATATTTTTGGGCCAACAATATCGTATCTTTTTAATTGTCCAACTAATTCTTGAGCAAACATCGGATCGACTAAAACATCATTATTTAGAACCATTAAATAATCATATTTATTTTTTAAAGCATAATTAATACCAAAATTATTTCCACCAGCATAACCTAAATTTGATTTAGTATTTAAAAGCTTTACATGATTATTTTTTAGATATTTTTCTTTAAAAATATCTAATGAGTTATCAGGTGAACCATTATCAACCAAAATTATTTTATATTCAAAATTTGAATGTTTTATTTTTAAGACGGAATCAATCGTATCGACAGTAAGTTGGGGTTGTTTCCAGTTGAGAATAATAATAGCAACTGTCTTCATGTGTTTATTTTAAAAATTTTTGGTGAGATAGTTAAGAGTATGCCGAACACGAATTAATATTCTTTTAAAAGGTCCAGGGGCACATTCCTGTTTGTAAAATTTAACAAACCAATGATCATATTCAAAATTGGCTTCTTGTGAAGCGGAAACAAAAGATTCTTTTAAAATTGGTTTATCAAGAGATCCTTGCTTTTCCCAAAGTCTAATATAAATAAGACCGATAGCAAAACCTTGGAGTAAACAAAACACTAATCCGTGAAAGCCATCTTTATAACCTTCAGCAAAGAAAAAACGGCTATTAAATTCTTGAATTGGCTTAAGAATAAAATCACTAACTTTAAGTTTGTAATCTTGATTATTTAATTCATCAGCTTGAATGGAACTGTAACGGACTGCTCTGTTTATAAAATCAGTAATACAAGCGTAATTGTTATGTTTAATAGCCAATTGATCTGAGTCTAATAAAGTTAGACCATTACCTTTGGTAATTGGTTGACTGTGAATTTCTTTTTGCCAAGTGACACTGCCATTTTTAAAAAATCTAATTAAATAATCAGGCCAACAATTTGAATGTTTAATCCATTTACCAAAGATCATGTTTTGACGAGGAATTCTGACATAATCAATATCACTTCTTTTGGTAATATTGGCAAGTTCTTTCTTTAGAGTTTTGTTGACATATTCATCTGGATCAAGTAATAATATCCATTTACCAGTAGCTTTTGATAAAGCAAAGTTTCTGGCAGGTTCGACAAATTTCATTGGTTTATACGAGAAGACCTTAGCGTCGTAAGATTTGGCAATTTCCTGACTACCATCAGTGGAATTCATATCGACAACAATAATTTCGTTAGCAAAACCTTTAACTGATTTTAAACATTTTTTTAAATCTTCAGCTTCGTTTCTGACATTGATAACGACTGAAATAGTTGGATTAGATTTCATAAGATATGATTAGTTTATCATCTTTGAACTTGATATATTCGAATTTGACCATGATTATAAATTTGATTTATTTGAAGCTTTGATTCATTTATTGAAAAAGTTTGATTATTCACTAAATAGATATAATCAATTTGATTATTAACTAAAAATCCTCGAGTAAAAAATTCGTCTTTGCTACTAAAAAACTTTTCAATTTCTAAACGTCGGCTTTTCCAATCAATACCAGTGATATCTAGATTCATTTCGTCTTCTAGAAAAACAGATTTTTGAGAAAAAGCAGAAACATAAGCAGTAGTTTCATAGGCATATAAGGGTATAGGAGTAGACATACTTTTCTTTTTATATTGATCATAAGGATAAGTTAAAACTGTACCCGAGGGTAATTCTTTTAATTTATTTAAAGCAATTACTTCATCTTGAGGTAAAACTGCTGGTGATGGGTTTGATAAAAAAGTATTTAAAGTTTCATAACAAGGTATTATTGTTAACACAATAATTACAAATGAAATAATCTTAGAAGATTTTTGAGTTAAATATAACGTTAAAAAGATATTACTAAAGAACAAAGAATAGTATAAAAATTGAATTGTATTCCAACTAGTTCCCTTTTGAATAAAAACCATGGGAATAATGGCAGTTATCATAATGGTTAGTAGTAATGGTAGTTTAATTACATTCTTAAATTTTTTTAAGGAAAAAATACCCAATAATCGCACTCCAAAATTTCCAAAATAAAATAAAGCTATTGAAAAACAATAAATGGCAATGAGTCTTGGGCCAATTAAACCACTAGCTTCAAGACTATATCTCATACTTACTATTTTAGGAAAATACAATCTATCTGCTGCTTCTATTAAAGTATTTGAAAACCAAAAAGGTTTGAATACAAAAAGAGAAGTTGAAGTAGAATTGTAAGTTGAAAAAAATAAATACGATATTGGTAAAGAAATTAATAAAAGTAAAAAAGGTTTTTTATTTTTATTAAAAATAAATAATGAATAAAATCCGAATATCAAATAAGTAGCAACTCCGCCATACGCTTTTGTAATTGGATTAATAGCTAAAATCAAAACGATAATAATACTTTTTAGAATCGAAGACTTAGTTTTGATATCAATAATTAATATGAGTAATAAGTTAATTAATATTAATGAAAGTAAAAATGGTGGATTTAACTGATTGGAAACAGATTGCATGGCCCAAAATAAAGATTCTCCATTGATTTGTCCAGATTTAATCAATGAAACAATCCAACCAAAGGAATTGGCGAATGAATTAAAAAACATCAAAAGTATTCCACCGGTAAATTTTTGAGATATTTTTTTACCTAAAATGTAAGAAGTAATTAATAATAAAAATGTAGAAATAATAGGAAATATTTGAAAATACCAAGTAAATGAAGAAATATGACTAATTCGACTAAGAAAAGCAATTAAGATATCAAAAAATGGATGGTAATTTTTTAGAAATGATCCGGCATAAATTGGAAGTTCTATTTTAAATGGATTTTTTATGTGATTTATCAAACTAAGGTGCCAAATTGCGTCATGGCCATTACTTCCCCAAAAACCAAGACCATTATTATATTGAAGACCGCTACGAATTACAGGAATAATTTGAATAAAAAAACAAGATATAAAAACTAAAACAAAAATTATTTTCTGTTTTTTAGACATAAAAGTTGTTGCCAAAACCAAATAATTTCTTGACGGGAAAAAACTAACATGTAAAGACCGTAAATTAATATGCCGGAAATAATTTTAGTAATAAAAATCATTAATGAACTTAAAGGTAAAGACTGAACTGATAAAAGAATTAATACCATTAAGAGACTACCGATAAATGGTTTAAGAACAGTTTTGACAACATTAACATTAAATAATCGACGGGCGACTATCCAAACAACAACTGAGCTACTTCCAACTAATACTGTAGCAACAGAAGTACCAATAATACCGTATTTAATAGTAAGGATTGGAAATAAAATCCAAGTTAAAGTAGTCCACATGACCATAAATTTAGTTGTTAGTAAAATTTTACCAGTGGCATTAAAAGCGTTGGTTAAAGGAGATGTAATTGAGGCAATGGCAACGTTGATAGCATAAAAATAAAGAGGAATTATGGCAGGAGCCCATTTGGTGTATTTAGGAATAATACTGATAATATTTGGAGAAATCATAGCAATTCCGGTTACAGCGGGAAAAACAAATAAAGCAATAAAAAAGAGACTTTTTTCTAATGATTTTTTTAATATTTCTGGATGATCTTGCATTCTAGAAAAAGTTGGAAAAGTTATTCTCATAATTGCATCCATAAAACTTAAAGGAATTCGAGGTCCTTTTTGCGCCCAAGAAAGAATACCAAAACCTTCACGACCTAAAATACCAGCTACCATTAAATTTGAAAGGCGATCTTTGGCAACAGAAATAAATGAATTTAGTTGATATGGAATACCATATTTAAATAAACTTTTGACAGCTGATTTGGAAAAAGAAAATCCAAATGGCCACGGACTCTTAACGTAAATAATAATTAATCCTAATAAGCTTCTGATAAATGTAGCAATAGCGTAAGCGTAAACTCCAAAACCTAAAAAAGCAAAAATAACAGCAATTAAATAAAAACTGACATTTTCAACGATATCTATCGTAGAAATAACTTTAAAATCCAGTTTTCTTTCTAAAAGAACTGAAGGAATAGTCTTTAGAGAGGCAGCAAAAAACGAAAAACAAAGAGAAATAAAAATCCAAGTTTCTTTTGAACCATAATTTTTTGAAATAGATATTTTATTAAAAATTATTGCTATGGCAATAAGACATAGAAAAACTAAAATTTGTTGAATGACAAAAGTAGTTTGAAGTTCAGCTTTAGTTATCTTATCTTTTTTTTGAATAAGAGCTGCGGCCAAACCTATATCTGAAAAATAACCTAATATACCAACAGATTCAGAAACAATAGCAAAAAGACCGACTTCTCCAGTACCAAGAAGAATAGTTAAAATAAAATAACCTAAGACTGAAACAGCTTGAATCCCGATATTTCTTAGAGAAAGAAATAAAACATTTTTTGTCGTTACGTGTTTTATTTCCTGTAAATCAATCGTTTCCATAGTGGTTTAGTGAAAAATAACAAAACAAATATCCAGCCAAATAAAGAAATATAGTTTGAAACGGTTCTAATTGGAGTATCAACAAATTTAACAAAAATTTGATGATCACCGGCAGATAAGTTTATAACGATACGACCTAATTCCGGTTCAATTGAATACTCTAAAGGTTGATTGTTGTCGGTTACTGTAAAGTTAGGAAAAGCCAGTTGAGAAAGAATTATTTTGGATGGTTTATTGAGATTAATTTTAAAATAGGTCCAATTACTTCCCTGTTTTTGATCGTCAATTTGATAATTGATATTTGGATCTACTTCATCAACAAATGGATTAGCAGCTCTTTTTGCAGCTGTTTTGGCGGTTTTTGGTAAATAGTCATATATACCTGATGTAATTTGATTTACCCAAGCCTTACCTGAAAATTTTTGTTCGTCAGTAATAGGACCATAAGTTACCGGAGTGAAATGAGAAACATTAATAATAATCAATAAAATTGATATAACTGACAAAATTAAATATTTTAGATAATCTTTTGATAATAATTTTAAAATTAAGGCTAAACCACCAATTGATAATGAAAAAAGAAAAACTGAATGATTTAAGAATCTCCAAGGAAATTGAATTTTTTGAATGGTTGGTAAAAGTAACCAAATAAAAGTAGATTTGTTGTGGGTCATAAATACAGTAATAAAACCCATAATGATAAGTAAAGCTAAAAGCCAATATTTTTGATCAATTTTTCGAAGATGACGGCGATATTTTATAATTTTCCAGATGATAAATCCCAAAATTAAAATTGGAATAATCCAATGAAGGTAACCAATTGAAAATGACATATCGTCATTTGGACCCCAGACAGAGGCACCATCACCCCAAAAACTTCTGATAAAAAGTTCATAAAGAGTGGCAAAATGAACAGAAAAATGATAATAACCTTCAAACATAGTATTTATTTGAACAAGTTTAGTTTCAAAAATTACGGGAATAGTATAAAAAGCGGCTAAAACACCTGCTAAAAGACCGGAAAAGGCTAATTTTAAAATTATTGGAAGCTTCTTTTTAATGAAAGGAATAAATGGCTTTTGATATTTACTGAAAAACCAAAATAAAACCCAAGCGAATAGAATAGGCACAAAAGTTAGAGCCATGGGATTGTGTGACAGTAAAAGACAAGTGAAACTAATAGATAATCCTAATAAATACTTAAGCTTACCTTGTAAAACTAACTTTCGAGAAAAATAAAATATCAAGGGAAAAAACACAGCTGCCCAAGCTTCATTCATAGCACCTCGAACATAAATATTTAGAGCATGGTATGGAGCATAGGTATAAAAAATTGATGATAAAAAACCACCAATTGGGCCAAAAATTGATGATGATAATAAATATATAAAAGCAGCTGAAAGTATAATTTGAGTTATAGCAGTAGCTTTAACTGAATTAATAAAAGTAAAACCAAGTGTTCGATAAACTTGCCCAACCATATAAGGCATAGGAGGGTAAAAATTGAAAAGTGGATAACCATAACCATAACCCAAATCTGGAGTCCAGCGGCAAGGTATTTGACCGTCAGCTAAACATTTTTCCATTTCAAGTTGTCGAATCATTTGCATGTCATCATGCATATTGTAATATCCTGGTTTGAACAAAAAAGAAAAAGCAGGAATTATTAGGATAAAAGTAAGAATAGGCCAAAAATATTTGTGATGAATTATTTTTTTAAAAAACATAGCTTATTTAAGATTATAGCTGATATAGAAGTAAT
>CAZLAG010000001.1:7574-43353 GCA_964557475.1 uncultured Gammaproteobacteria bacterium | reverse complement strand
TGCTCTACCAACTGAGCTAAGCGACCTAGTATTTTGTAATTATATCAGCTAGAATGAACTCATGAAAAATACATACAATAATCAACGTGGATTTGCATTGGGAAAATTTTTATTAGAGTTTATTCAGTCAATAGTTTTGGCATTGTCTTTGTTTGTTTTAATATATTTATTTGTAGCTCAACCAAATGAAGTTAAGGGTACTTCAATGGTCCCAAATTTTTTGGATAAAGAATTTTTGTTAACTGAGAAAATTTCGTATCAATTTAAAGGAGATCCACAAAGAGGCGATGTAGTAATTTTTAAAGCGCCAGCATCTGAAACTTGTTCAGCCGAAGGTTGTGAATATATAAAAAGAGTGATTGGACTTCCTGGTGATAGAGTAATGGTAAAAGATGGACAAGTCTATTTAAATGGTGAATTATTAGATCAATCATTTTTACCAAATGGAGTGATTACCGATGCTGGTTCTTATTGTCAAGAAGGTGTGGAAGTTGTTGTTCCAGAAGGGCAATATTTATGTTTTGGAGATAATAGACCAAATTCTAGAGATGGTCGTGAATTTGGACCAATTAAAAGAGATTCTATTATTGGAAAAGCATTTTTGAAATATTGGCCTGTTAGCTCAATTGGGTTAATTCCAAAAGTTTCTTTTTAATTATTTTGATTGGTAAGATCTTTTTTACAAATTTGTTTGTAGAGATCCTTTAGGTTGTCAAATCTTTGATCAACACTACCTTTAAATTGAAATGTTACTTGAGTAATAATATTTGTTTGAGTAATTTTTACATTAGTAGTGTTGTCTTTGAAAAAAGTTTTTAGATCGGTGCTGATATTGTCCAATTTTGATTTTAAAAATTGAGGAATATTTTCTTTAGTAATTGGAACTGTCCCTTCTTCGATTTTTTTGCGCATACGACGAGCAATATCTTCGGCTCGACGAACAGATGCTTTTTCGCGGAGGACGATTTTATATGCTTCAATCATTAGCCTAGTATCGCCGATGCTTGACAAAGCTCTGGCATGGCCTTCACTTATCAATCCTGATAAAAGACCATCTTTTAGAGCATCTGGTAGCGTTAAAAGCTTAAGACAGTTAATAACATATGGAACACTTTTACTAACTTTTTTAGCAATTTGATGATTATCAAATTGAAATTCTTCTTTTAGACGAAGAAAAGCTTTAGCTCTTTCAATTGGATTAAGATCTTTTCTTTGAACGTTTTCGACAATAGCCATTTCCAACATTTGTTGTGGATTAGTTTCTTTTACTATAGCTGGTACATATTCTAATTTTAAAAGACGAGCAGCACGCCAACGACGTTCTCCAGCAATAATTTGAAACCCAGCGGGAGTTTTGGCAACAATGAGAGGTTCTAGAATTCCGTGTTCTTTAATTGATTCAACTAATTCAGAAACTGATTCTGCTGAAATTATTCCTCGAGGTTGAAGTGGATTTGGTTCTAATTGGTTTGTGGGAATTTGAGTCACTTGTTTCATCATAGATTAAGACTACTATGAAAACTCTCGTGAAAAAAGGAGTTTAAAATGATTCAAAAGATATCAGAATTTAGGCTTTGATGACGGAGACGAAACTTTTGCCTAATTTCTTGAAAAATTTGATAATTCCTGGTCTAACAGCATAGATAGTAAAATCTTTACCTGTTTTTGTACCTGGACCAGCACGAAAACTTGAACCAACTTGTCTGATTATAATTTGTCCAACTTCAGTTTTTTGACCACCAAATTTTTTAACACCACGCCTTTGACCGGGACGATTGGCTTTTTGATTTGTTTTACCTTGAGATTTTGTATGTGCCATATTTAGTTACTAATTTTAGTAATTTTGATTTCAGTTAATTTTGCTCGAAAACCCATAGATTTACGATATCTGGATTTTGATTTATATTTGAAAATTTTAACTTTTTCACCTTGATAATTTTTTATTACTTCAAACTCAACTTTAGCGTCCTTAACAATAGGTGTACCAACTTCTATTTTTTTATCATCGGCAACTAAAAGTACTTGATCACAAATAGATTTTTCACCTTCTTTGATATTTAAGTTAGCAACAGATAGCTTTTGGTCTTCTGTAACTTTGAATTGGGAGCCACTAATGGCGATAACGGCGTGTTTCATACTTTTCGATTATAACATAGGAAAATATGTTGGCAAGCTTAGGATGAATAGATAATGCCAATTGAAAAAAGTAGAGTCATAATTGATGAACCACCAACAGAAATAAAAGGTAATGGAATTCCCGTTACAGGAAGAAGCCCAATGTTCATTCCAATATTGATAAAAGCTTGAATCCATATTTGAAAAGCAATTCCTAATGTGAATAAAAATAAAGGTTTGTTGTTGGTAGTACTATATGCTTTATTAAATAAATTCCTCAAAAGAAAATAATAAGATACAAAAATAATTAAAATTCCAGTAAGACCTAATTCTTCAGCAGTAGCGGCAAACATGAAGTCAGTATGTTTTTCTGGTAAGAATAATAATTGTCCTTGAGTCCCCTTTCTATAACCTTTACCAAATATTCCACCAGAACCAACAGCAATTTTTGATTGAATAACATTGTAACCTTTACCTAAAGGATCTGATAATGGATTAATAAAATTAATTATTCTTTCTTTTTGATAATCGTGAAGAATGACCTTGTAAATAATTGGTGAAGTAATTAAAAAACAAACACCAATAATTAAGGAAAATTTAAATATTTTTTTATTATAAATAATGATTGGAATCATTAAACAGAGAATTGAAATAGCACTACCCAAGTCTGGTTGGGCCATAACGATTCCAACTGGAATAAGATGAAGAAGTGGGATATTGGAATTTGATAAAACTAGCATGAGCCACGGTTTGACAAACTCTGATGGTTGAAGGGTGGTACCAGCAACATTAATCCATCTTCTAGAACCTCGAGTAATATTGTTTAGTAAAATTGGTAGGACTAAAAAAATACAACAAGCAATAAAGATAAACCATTTTGAAGAATTAATTTGTTTAACGTTGATTTGTTTTCCAAGAAAAAATAAAATGATTCCAATTACCCAAGCAATCAGTTGTTTTATGACCAACGACGGTGCAATAGAACTGATCATAAGAATATTAATACAAAACAAAACCCCAAAGCTAACTAAAAGTGACAATCTACCATTTTTAAACATTGTCTAATTTTAGTCGATTTTCTCTATTTTTAACAAATCTGATTTGATAATATTTTGGGCTAATGTTTTTGAAAGAATTTCGTTTTCAAATTGGGATGGCCAATTTGGAGCAAATATCTTTATCTTATCTTTAAGATTTAAATTGGCTTCTTTACGAAGACTTTGAATGGAACGAATTAGATCTCGAGCATCACCTTCTGCCTTAAGTTCGGGAGATATGTTGGTATCAAGAACAACCTTTAGACTATCAGTTGATTTATTTATTTCAATATTTTTTACATTAATTTCATTTTTTATAACTTCGATAAGTTTTTCTGATAAATCTATTTTTTGATTTGATGAAATTGTTAGTTTTGATAATGGTTGACGAGTACTAATTTGTTGGGTTTTTCGAATCATATTTCCTTGTTCACAAATTTGTTGAACTAAAGTCATATCAGAAGCAATTTTTTCATCAAAGGGTGAAGCTATTGGAAAATTTTCCAAATGAATTGATTCTGATATACTAGGATTAATATCGACAACTAAATTTTGCCAAATATTTTCAGTAATAAATGGAATAATTGGCGCTGTAGTTAAACAAAATTTTACTAAAACTTGCCAAAGAGTTTGAAGAGCTTGGTGGTCACCAGTGGCAAATCGATCACGTGATTGACGAATATACCAACGAGAAAGGTCATTAATATATGGCTCAATTAAACGAGTGGCATTTGGAAGATTGTATTCGTTTAATTCTTTTTCAATATTAATAATAAAATTATTAGTTTGATTTTGTATCCATTGATCAAGAACATTACTAGATTCTAGTTGATCATCTTTTGGAGAAAAATCGAAAAGATTGGCATAAGTAATAAAATATTTAAAAGAATTCCATAGAGGAAGTAAAACATTTTTAACTTGATTATCAAATTCTTTTTCATCAAGGTTAATATTTTCTCCGACCATAATGACACTACTCATAAGATAAAGACGCATAGCATCTCCACCGTATTTTTGAAGAACCATTTTTGGATCAGGATAATTTTTGAAAAGTTTACTCATTTTTCGACCATCGGTTCCCATCATGGTACCGGTGACAACACAGTTTTTAAAACTTTCAGATTGGAATAAAGTATTAGATAAAACATGGAGGGTGTAAAACCAACCACGAGTTTGTCCAATATATTCGACTATATAATCAGCTGGAAAACTTTTTTCAAAAAATTCTTTGTTTTCAAAAGGATAATGGAGTTGAGCATAAGGCATGGCGCCTGATTCAAACCAACAATCTAAAACTTCTGGAACACGATGGACTTCCTTACCACATTTATCACAATGGATAGTAACCTCATCAATATCTGGTTTGTGAAGATTAGTGATTTTTTTACCAGATTTTGCTTCTAGTTCGGCAATACTTGATGGAACAAATTTTTCACCACATTCACATTCCCAAACAGGAATTGGAGAGGCCCAAAAACGAGATCTTGATAAACACCAGTCAGGAGCAGTTTCAATTCCTTGTCCAAAACGACCGTCTTTGATATGGTCTGGAACCCAATTAATATTTTGATTGGTGGATTTCATACCGTCTTTAACAGATTGAACATTGAGATACCAAGCAGTTTGAGATTTGTAAATTAAAGGAGTACCGCAACGATAACAAAAAGGATAACTATGAGTAATTAAATCTTGTTTAAAAAGTAAATTTCTATCTTTAAGATCTTCAATAACAAGTGGATCGGCTTTTTTAACAAACAAATTGGCAAAAGGAGTAACTTGATCAATTATTTTACCTTCATCATCAACATGATTTATTAAAGATAATTTATTCTGTTTACCAAAATTAGAATCATCTTCACCAAAAGCTGGTGCAATATGAACTACACCAGTACCATCTGTCATAGAAACAAAATCCGCATGGTAAATTTTGTAGTCATTTTGGCTGACTTCAAAAAAACTATAAAGTGGTTCGTAGGAAAGTCCAATTAATTCTTGACCTTTAAATTCTTTAATAATTTCATAGGCTTGATTATCAACAACAGCTTCAATTCTGGCTTTAGCTAAAATCAAGTTTTGATTATTAATTTTAATTTCTGAATAAATTTCATCTTTATTTACTGCTAAAGCAAGATTTGCCGGAAGAGTCCAAGGAGTAGTTGTCCAAGCTAAGACATAAGCATCGCGATCTTTTAATTTAAATTTAATAGAAATGGCTGGATCTTCGACATCTTTGTAGGAATTATCCATGGCAATTTCAAAGTTTGATAATGGTGTTGAACAACGAGGACAGTATAAAGAAATACGATTACCTTTGTAAATTAATCCCTTTTTGTAGATTTCAGAAAAAACCCACATAACACTTTCCATGTAATTTAAATCCATGGTTTTGTAGGCATGATCTAAATCAACCCAACGACCAACATGATCAATATACCAAGGCCATTCTTGAGAAACATTTTGAACATAATCATAACAAGTATCGATATATTTTTTGATACCAATGGTCTCAATATCTTTTTTGTTTTTTAAACCCAATAATTCTTCAACTTTATTTTCGGCTGGAAGTCCATGACAATCCCAACCCCAAACACGACGAACTCGTTTGCCTTTCATGGTCCAAAAACGAGGAATAACGTCTTTAGCAATACTGGAAAGTAAATGTCCATGGTGAGGCATACCAGTAATAAAAGGAGGACCATCATAAAAACTGTAAGCATTTTCTTTAGGTCGAGACTCAACTGATTTTTCAAATATTTTTTTATCTTTCCAAAATTTTATAATATTCTCTTCAAGAGCTGGAAAATTAACGTTTTGATCTATTGATTTAAATTTTGGCATATAGTGTATTTTACAAAAAAATCCTTCAAATGAAGGATTTAGAAATGCCACGGTATTCTGCAAAGCAGAATCGCGGCTATTTAATAATAATTATTTTGGATGATTTAGTCATCGAATAGCCTTATTATACACCGTTTTTTCTTAGGAAAGCTGGAATGTCAAATTCATCGATAATATCTACCCCAGTTGGAATATCTTTATCACCTAAAAATCTTTTAATTTGATTATCACTTAATTCTTTTGTTTCAAATGAATTATTTGAAGTGATTGGTGATGGCTGATTAATAGGATTTTTTTCTAATTGAGGAAGTGGTTTTTTGATTGAACTGTAAAATTGACTTTTGGTATTATCAAAACCAGTAGCAATAACAGATATTTTAATTTTTCCTTTTAATTCTTTATCAATAGTCGTACCAAAAATAATATTAGCATCTGGAGCACTTCGTTCAGTGATAGTTTTAGCAGCTTCTTCAATTTCAGCCATAGTAATGTCTGGACCTCCAGTAATATTAATTAAGACTCCCCTAGCTCCCTGAATTTCTACCTCAACTAATGGAGAATTTATAGCTTCTTCAACAGCCTTTTGAGCTCGATTTTCTCCTTCTGCTTCTCCTACACCCATTAGAGCTGTACCAGCGTTGCTCATAACTGATTTGATATCCGCAAAATCAAGATTTATAAGCCCTGGATTAGTAATTAAATCTGCTATAGCTTTAGTGCCCTTATTGAGAACTGAATCAGCAATTTTAAAAGCTTCAAGAAGAGTGGCTTTATCGTTAACAACTTCCATGACTTTTTGGTTAGGTATTACAATGAGAGTGTCAACGTTATTGCGAAGTTGAGAGATACCTTCTTCAGCATTAGTCATACGACGAGTACCTTCAAAGGCGAATGGTTTAGTAACAACTCCAATTGTTAGAATACCTAATTCTTTTTTTGCTATTTGAGCAATAATAGGAGCAGCACCAGTACAGGTGCCACCACCCATACCACCAGTGACAAAAACCATATCAGTGCCTGCTAAAACTTCTTTTATTCTTTCTCTCGATTCTTCGGCTGCTTTTTGACCTGTTTGTGGATTACCACCAGCTCCTAAACCTTTTGTAAGTTTTTCACCAATTTGAATTTTGATTGGAGCCAGAGAATTTAATAAAGCCTGTGAATCGGTATTGACTGCAATAAAATCAACTCCCATGATATTCTCTTCAGAAATCATGGAATTAATAGCATTATTTCCACCGCCACCAACTCCTATAACTTTAATTTTGGCAAATTGTCCAGTTAATGTTTTTACTAATCCCATAGTTACGGTAATATTGGTTCAATTAATTTTTTGAATTTACCAAGTAGTCCACCAAAGTTTAATTTCATTTTTCTATTGTTTGATGAATTATTATTAGTATCTTTAGATTCTCGAGCGGTCATAAGAAGTCCAATGGTACTAGTATAAGCTGGATTTAGAATATCATCTACTATTCCACCCATTTTTGGTGGAAAAGCAATTCTAAATGGAAGTGGAATTATTTTCTCACAGATTTCTTTAACATTGACTGTTTGAGCTCCACCACCAGTAAGAACAATACCGGCAGGTATAACATGATGTAAATTAGCGGTTTGTAATTGGTCAAAAATTAGATTGAAAATTTCTTCAAGTCTTGGTTTAATAATGCCATTTGTAGCGGTTTGAATAGATATTTTTCGATTCTTATCAACAGTATCGATATCTAGTTTAGAAAGCTCTATTTCATCGTCAAAATTTTTATTTTCAACTAATTTGTTTAATTTGAGCTTAATTTTTTCAGCATCTTCAAGTGAAAATCTTAAACCAATTGCAAGATCATTGGTAACATTATTGGCACCAACTGGAATAACAGAAGAAAATATAGGTGCACCTTCATTAAAAACTGTAATAGTGGTTATACTTCCACCAATATCCACAAGAGCTACCCCTAATTCTTTTTCGGTTTCAGTAAGACTGGCTCTAGCTGCTGCAAGGCCAGAAAAAATTAAACTATTAATATGAATACCAATATCTTCTAAACATTTTCGAAGATTTTTAAGAGATGGAGTTGAAGCTAAGACAATATGGGTTTCCACTTCAAGTCTAGTACCATTCATTCCAATTGGATCAACGACTCCTTCTTGACCGTCAACAGTATATTTTATTGGTATTATATGAATAATTTCTTTACCTGGAGGTATAGCAATAGCTTTAGCTGCTTCAATAACTCGAGTAATATCGTTTTGATCAATTTCGCCATTTGGATTACTTATGGCAACAACTCCGTGAGAATTAATTGATTCAATATAAGGAGCCGATAAAGAAATTGATGCTGAATTAATTTGAAAACCAGCCATTCTTTCGGCAGATTCAATACTTTGAGTGATAGTATTTGAAGCTTGATCAATATTAATTATCTGACCTTTTCTAAAACCAGTCGCAGGGATTGAAGATACAGCAATAATGTTAAATTTATCCTCTACTTCTTGGTATTGACCAATAATAGTAGTAACTTTTGATGTACCTATATCTATTCCACTAATTGTTTTTGAATGTTGCATACGGATGATCGATACTTAGATCGACTAAATAAATTTGTTTATTATTGATTTTAGCTGTTTTAGAAAAATCTTGCAAAGATACAATTTGCCAATATGGGTCTTTTTGAGTCGAAATAATAATTTTAGTTAACTGGTTATCTTCATTTTGGAGATAAAATTCAACTTCGTTTAAATAATCTCTAACAGTCATATTAATTGGAATTAATTTGCTTGTTTGTAGTGCATTATTTAATTTATCGTAAAAATCGTTTTTATTTGATTTAGGGGTGATTGGCTGAGGATAAAATCTTACTATTACAAAAATAATTACAGCTATTAGAGGTAGAAAAAATGCAATTAATTTAAATAATTTCATGAATTAATTGAAGTAATTTTAAGTTGGCAGTAGTTTTATTAATTTTACTATTTGCTTTAAATACAGATAAGCTATCTATAGCTGAAAGTAATGTTTTCGAACTTAATTGTGATTGGTCAATAATAATTGTTCGATTGGGTAAAATATTTTTAACCCAAATGGCATTTAATAATTGTTCGTTTTGTTGACTTTTGGGTAATGGAATAAGTATAGAATTTTTGGAAAAAGCAACAATTTCTTGACTAGTATTGGCACCTGATCGACTTATGATTAATAAAGAATTTTTAAAAATCCAACCCATATATTTAGTTTCGATATAAGGGAAAGGGTGATAATTAGGGTATTTTGTAGTAAGTTTTTTGAAATTATTAAAATCTAACTCCCCTGTTTGATGAATAATAGTAAATTTACTAAGAGATGGAATTAATTTTTTTAAAACTAAATTGATAGAATGAGAACCTTGATTACCAGCGGTAATAAAAATCATTGGTTTAGAAAATTCTTTAAATGAGGGAATTTTGATTGTTTGGGTAAATAACTCATGGCGAAGTAAATTACCAGTAATTACAATTTTGTTTTTGGGAAGGTTGGTTAATTGTTTTGGATTATCAAAAGATAGAGCTACTTTGGTGACAAAAAAACTATTAATTTTGGTGGTAAGACTATTGGTAGAAGTTTGTTCGTGGGTAATACTTGGAACATGATTAAACCAACCATTAATAACAACTGGAACAGAAACGTAACCACCAAAAGAAACAATAATGTCTGGTTTAATTTGATTAATTATTCTTTTAGATTCAAAAAAACCTTTTATAGTTTTGCTAATACCATGGAGTGTGTTGGGAAAATATTTTCGATCAAATTTACCACAATTAATACTAAAATAATTTACATTTAATTTGGGAATAATCACTGATTCAATTGATTTTTCTTGAGATTCAGAAGAGTTAAATTTTCGCCCAACATAAGAAATATTCCAATTAAACTTTGGATCGTTTTTAAGTTGACGAATTAGTTCTAGGGCTGGAGTTAGATGAGTGCCGGTGATGATGATGGTCTTTGTTATCTTTTGACTCATGATTTGAGTATAGCAGGGTTGAGTTATTTTTTTCGATATTGTGAACTAACCCAATAGCTGCAGCTAAGGTGGTTAAAGATGAACCTCCATATGAAATAAAAGGTAATGGCACTCCGGTTAAAGGAATAATACCAGCAATGGCTGAAATATTAATTAAAGTTTGATAAGCAATCCAAAGAGCAGTTCCGGAAATAAGAAGTGATTGAAATTTATCTGGAATAATATTGGCTAATTTAAATAAATAAGAAATTAATGAAATATAAATTATTATGATTGAAAATAATCCAATAAATCCGGCTTCTTCCCCAATAACTGCCAAAATTGAATCAGTGGAAATTTTGGGTAAAAAACTGTATTTTTGATCTGAATTAGCAAAACCTTTACCAAAAAAACCACCAGAGGCAAGAGTTAAAGTAATTTGGTTACTATGATAAGAGGCTGTTTCTTGATTTTGTTGAGGATCGAGCATGGTTTTTAATCTAGCAGATCTATATGGAGAAACTAAAACCAAAATTAAACTAACCGAAATTAAAAATGCACAAAATACAAAAAGAGTTCCGATTTTTCCACCACCAAGATAGTAAAGAGAGATTGAAATAGCTGAAATCAAAATAGCAGTACTTAAATTTGGTTCAATTATTATAAGAACAAATGGAATACCTAAATAGATAATTAAATTTTTCAAAAGACAATTTTCATTTTTAGAGAAAAGTTTGGCAAAAAACAAAACTAAACTAAGTTTTAAAATCTCTGAAGGTTGAAATTTAATAATACCTAAATTCAACCAGCGATGAGCACCAAGAGTTTCATCACTAAGTCCAGGAACGATAACTAATATTAAAGCAATAACAGAAACTATGAAAAATAATGGAATATATTTTTTAATAGTTTCAAGTTTAATTTTAGAAAAAATAAAATATACAAAGAGACTAATAACTAACCAAATACTTTGTTTTCTTAAAAAGAAAAATTTATCACCAATACTGGTAGTAGCTTCACTTAATGAGGCAATGGAAATAAAAATGATACCAATAATTATTAGAGTTGAAATTAAAAAGATAAGTGGTGATTTAGATATGGTCGGTTTCATTGGCAGATTTGATGATTGATGGGGCAATATCTATAGGGTCACTTTGTAGTGAGAATGGAATAAAATCACGGTAACGGCCACAAGTATTGTTAAATTTGTCTTTTTTAGTGATTTCAGAACCAATTATAGCTGGATTATAAAATCTTTTAATTTCTTGAGAAATATCAAATTCAATTTTTAGTGGTAAAAATGAAAATAAATGAAATAAAAATAATGAGTTAAGATTATTTTTAGTTTCAATTTGATGATAGAGTTCAAAAGATGCTGTAAGCCTTGGGTTACATTCTAAAATAAATACTTCATCTTTACTAATAAAAAAATCTAAACCAAAAAAACCTTTATAATTTATTACTTTTAAAATATCTGAAAATTTTTGAGTTAACGATCTAATTTTTTCAACAACATTTACCGGTGCATAGGATGGCCATTGCCGACCGACTGTGGTAAAAGGGTTTGATGTAAACTGAGACAAGCCGGTATATTGAAGACCAGGAGGGCTTTGAATGAGTCCTTTTGAAGTAAGACAACAATTATTGATAAGTGAATAACCAGATAGTAAAGGAGCAAATTTTACTGGAGTGTCAATCGGAATTTTATTTTCTATTTCTTCCCAACTTGACGAATGAAAAGTACTTTTTCCAGCCCAACCAAAACGAGTTTGAATGACTAAATTATTATTTAAAATTTGTTGATATTTTTGAAAATTTTGTTGATTAAAATCATCGATTACAGATGGTATAGTGGGAAAATTAAATTTTTGACAAAGATTGGAAAAATTTATTTTATCTTCTAAAAATCGATTGAGTTTGGCTGGATTAGCAGCATAAATCCAATTTTCTTTTTGGCAGATATGTTCTATTTTTCCTGATGGCTTAAAAGGAATAATTACAACTTGATGATTAGTTTGAATAGATTTTTTTTTAATATATTCAATAACTTTTGGATTTGATAAAAAGACACCGGAATTTTTAATATCAATTTTAATATCTAAATTTTTTGGGTTTAGAGTATAAAAATTTTTTAATTCTGGGACGTTAATACTTAAAAAATCATCTACACCGATGAAGAAAAAATCATAATTACTTTCTTGAAGAATGTTTAAAAGATTCATCGTTTAGCACCTGTCAAAAGAATAACGGGGAATTGTCCAATTTCAATTTTATTATTGATGGCTTTTTGATAGCCTGCTAAGGCTAATGCTCCTTCGAGTGAAGTAGTGATATTTTTGGATTCAAGAAATTCATTGGCTAATAAAATATCTTTGTTTTGAATTGTGAAAGCAGATCCGTTTGATTTTTTAATGGCTGAAATAATATCATTTTTTTTGGGAAAAAATTTGGCTGATAATGCGTCAGTAATTAAACGTGATTCTTGAATAAAATTTTTATCAAATGATTTGGAAATTCGACAATTAGCAGCTGATTGAATAGCAAATATTTTTACTGTTGGAGGAAGTTTTTGAGAAATACCTAAAAGAGTGGTACCGCTACCTACGGGAATGAAAATACTAGTAATTTGAGGTAAGTCATTTAGTATTTCAATAGAAATTTGTTGATATCCAATTAGGGCTGATGGATCTGTAGACTGACGAAGTAAATAAGTTTGATTGTTTTTAGAATATTTAAAAGCTTCACTTATTGGCTGTGGAGTTAAAATAATTTCTGAAGAGAATTTTTTTAAGAGAGATAATTTTTTTTGATTTACTTTTGAAGATAAAAATATAGTTAATTCAATTTGGTTTTGTTGGCAAAAATGAGCTGCTGAAATAGCAGCGTTACCAGTGCTAGAAATAACAGCTTTAGTAAAACCATGTTGTTTAAGATTAATAATTTGAAATGGAATGGCTCTATCTTTGGCTGATCCAGTGGGATTTTGATCTTCCCTTTTTAAATAAAAATTGTCTATTTTAACTAAAGGTGTGTTTGTCATATAATGATCTAGTTAACTCAATTATATATTTTTTATTTTAAATATGACAGGAACAAAGAAAGTTGTATGTCCTGATTGTGGGGCAGAAATTATTATTAATGGTAATGAAGAAGTTGGTGATATTTTGGAATGTAACGAATGTGGAACTGAGGTTGAAATTACCTCCATTAATCCTTTAAATTATCGAGAATTAGTCGAAGAGAAATAATCTAAATATTCCTTGATTTTCAAAATTAGAGTCAGTTAATTTTGCTTGACCGTAGTGAACACCTCTATTTTCTCTAGAGCTATCAACATAAGTGATAACACTATCGTTTTTTTCAACAACAAACAAAACATGATGACCATTTTTTTGACGAATTAAATCGCCAGTTTGAATATCGTTGTTATTAATTTTTTTGGATAATGGTTTTGAAGTAAGCATATCGGCAGAAGTTTTTCGTGGATTTAAATTAATGTCTTTACCAATTAAATTTCCGTAAAAGATCAATAACTGACAAACTAATCCAGAACAATCAATGCCGATTTTATTTTTCTTTTGAAAATTGTAAATTTCTTTTTCTGAAAGATTGAGTAATTTTAAATTTTGGTTATTAGCTAACTCAACTGTTTTTAAAGCAATATCTTTTGCATTCCCCTTTCCGCCCATAAACCCTTCTTTGATTATTTTGCCGTCTTTTAAAACATTTTTCCAATAAGGAATTCCAACGTATTTATTAATTTCTAATTTTAACTCTTTAATTAGTTTAGTCCCAACCATAGTCCAAAAATAGATAATATAATACCAGCCAACCAGGCTCTAGCGACAATTTTAGGTTCTTCCCAACCAATTTTTTGAAGAGTCAAGTGTAAAGGAGCAGCAGGAAATATTTTTTTACCCAAATATTTTTTACTAAATATTTGAATAGCGCTACTCATACCTTCAACTATAAATGGAGAACCAATAATAATTAAAGGAACTATTTTACCTAAAAGAATAGCAATAACGGCAAATGTAGCACCAAATGAAAGTGCACCAACATCCCCTAGCCAAATACGAGCTGGATAGATATTGAAATATAAAAAAGCAATTAAAGAACCTAACCAAAGAGATAAAAATAATGATGTAGGAGTATCCATCGAGCTATTAGATAAAAACCAAAAAGCAAAAAGAGCAATCATTAATAACCCACATGATAATCCATCGAGTCCGTCGGTAATATTAAAAAAATTAGTAAAGGCGGTAATAATTAATGTAGATATTGGAATAAAAAAGAAACCTAAGTGTAATGGTCCAAAAAATGGTATATAGAAAAAATCAATCTTAAGTCTGAAATAAATTAAAAAAGAAATAATTAAAGATAAGACAATTTGAAGTATGAGTTTGTGAATCAATCTTAAACCAAAAAAACCAGTTTTTTTAAAACCAAAGAATTTATAAATATCATCGTAAAGACCAAGAATTCCAAAACTTATGAAAGTAAAGAAAATTATTTCTAATTCGTAGTTTATTTGAAAGTTTGATGAGATAAATATTTTTGAAAATTTGAGTAAAGGAAATAAAATAATAAACATAATACAGACAGAAATAATGATAAGAAGTCCACCGCCGACCGGAGTTCCCTGTTTTAAATTATGAAATTTATCGAATATTGGGGTTCGATTATTTTGAAAATCTGTAGTTTGTTGCTTTTGACGTTGAAATTTGAGTTTATAAAGAAGATTAATAAATGGAACAACTAAGGTACTGGTGATAAAGAAAGAAAACAACAATAAACCTAGATAAAGATGGATCATAATTATATTTTTATATATTCAATGTTAGCACCTAATGAAGAAAGTCGTTCAGCTAATTTTTCGTAACCTCGTTCAATAAATTCAACACCGTCTATAGTTGATGTACCTTGGGCCACTAATGCGGCAATAGTAGTAGAAGCTCCAGCTCGAAGATCATCAATAACAAAATTAGTTGGATTGAGTTTAGTTGGTCCGTAAATTTTCACACCATGAAAGAATTCTGGCCTATCACTTTCAGGATTAAATTGATAATAAGTATCTGGATTATCAATCATTGGATTGAATAGTTGAACTTTTGCTCCCATTTTTTGCAAATTGGCAATATGTTGAAAACGACTTGGGTATACTTTTTCGATGATTGAACTACAGCCGACAGCTTGGGTTAGTAATATGGAAAATAAGGCTTGCCAGTCGGTCATAAAGCCAGGTTCTGGTCCTGTCTCTATATTGATAGCCTTTAAAGGTTGATCCCAATAGACACTAATTTCTTCCTGTCCTGTTTGAACTTTGGCCCCCATAGTTTCAATGGTTTCTAAAAATGTTTTGACAGTTTTAGGATCAGCTCGGAGAATATTGACACTACCTTTGGTAGCTAAAGCAGCACAAACGAAGGTAACAATTTCATTACGATCACAGATTACTTGATGTTCGGTTCCTTTTAAGGACGATACTCCTTGAATTATAATTTTACCTGGATCTACTAAATCTCTTTGAATTTTGGCCCCCATTTTATTTAAAAGAACAATAAGATCATCAATTTCAGGTTCTTGACCACAATTTTCTAATACAGTTTCACCATTAGTTAAAACTGCAGTCATAATAACTGTTTCAGTTACTGTATGTGAAGGCTTGTTAAAAATATAATGAGTTGGAAGAATTTTTTCAGTTTTAAAAATTAAATTAGTTTCCGTTTCCTCTGTTTTTATATTCATTTTGGAAAAGCAATCGATCAAACGATCTAGAGGTCGACTACCCAAACGATCTCCTCCTGGTGTGGGCACAATAGCCTGACCATTTCTGGCCAATAGTGGTGCAGAAAACATAAATGAACTGCGTGATTTTGTACCAGTACCTTGAGGGACAGTATTATTTTTAATTTTTGGGGTAGTAACTTGAACACAATGTTCTCCACAATAATTTATTTCAGATCCTAAAGATTTCGCTATACTTTCGGTTATTTTTATGTCTGATATATTAGGAATATTGGTAAGCTGAGTTGTTTGGTCTGAAAGTAAAGAAGCAATAATTTGTTTATAACTAGCATTTTTTGCACCACGAATTGAAATTTCACCTTGAAGTTTTTTGCCGCCAGAAATAATATATCTTGACATAAATGTTTAACGAAAATGCCTAATAATAGATTTAATAATTTTGTTTCCAGATAGGCCACCAGAACTCATATAAACAAGGATATCATTTGATGATAATTGATGTATATAGTAAGCTTTAATTTCTTTTTCGATAGGGATATAAATTAATTTTGAGCCAATTTCATTTTTAAAATCCTTGGCGGTAGTTCTAGATTTTTTATCAATTTTTGGATTAAACCTAATTGGACCTAATACAATTTCGTCAGCTTTACTAAATGATTTTTTTAATCCAATCAAATTAGTTTTAAAAAGTGTAAAAGAAGCATGAGGTTGAAAAAAGACTTTAATTTTTCTATCTGGAAAATGAGTTTTTAAAGCATCTATGGTTGATTTAATACGATTGGTAGATTGAGCGAAATCTTCAAAAAATAAAATATTGTGTAAATTATCGATCAATTCAAGACGTCTTTTGACACCTTTAAAACTAAAAACAGCCTTTTGAATAATACGGAAGTTAATTCCTAAATGGTCAGCCAAACTAACTGCTGCTAGAATATTTTCAAAATTAAACTGACCAATTAAAGTAGTTTGAATTGCTAAAGGTCCTTTTGGAGTATGAATTACTAAGTTTGTAATATGATTATGAATTTCAATATTTTCTATATAATAATCCGAAGTAAAAGAGTTATAAGTAATTACTTTAGCTTTGGAATATAAACTTAGTTTTTTTGTTTGATAACCATTTGAATTAATCAAAAGTGTTCCATTACTGGGAATATTATTGATTAATTTTTTAAAGGCTTGAAAATTTTTAATTTGGTTAGGATAAGAATCTTTATGTTCCCAATCGGCGCTAGTTAAAATTAAATGTTTAACTGGATAATATAAAAATTTAGCTTTTCGATCAAGTCCATTTATTGATTCATCAGCTTCAACTATTGATAGATCCGAAGATGAAAAATTTAAAGGTTCTAACTTATTTTTTGGATATCCACCAAACATATAACTTGGATCTTTTTTGGCTTTTATAAAAATCCAAGTCAATAAACTAGTAATTGTAGTTTTACCAAAGCTTCCAGCAATTAGAATAGAATTTTCTTTAATTAAGTTTTGAGCTAAATAGTTAGTGGCCGAGATATATGGAATTTTTAATTTTTTTATTTGATAAAACTCTTTTTTTGTTTTTTCAAAAGAAAGATACGAAGAACCGATAATGGCTAGATCTATATTTGTATTGATATCTATCGAATTGATCAATATATCCGACTTTTTCAAAATAGTACTGACTGGTGGATATATTTTTTCTTGATCTGATCCGGTGACATAAACACCTCTTTTTTTAAGATTAGCAGCCAAAGGTGCTGTCATGGTTCCGGCGATTCCGACAATATGAATATGCATGATTAGTAATTAGCTAATAGTAAATAGTAAGTAGAAAAATTATTTCTCATAAGGAATCCATTGGTTGTCTTTAAAATATTCAAATCCGGGCATGTTTCGTTTATAAAATCCAGTTTCTGAAGAAAAACGACCTAGATAACAAAATTGAAGGTTTTCTTTTTGACTATCAATTATAGTTTGTAAAACCAATCTAATTGGAAGATTGCTATGGTTATATTTGGGATTATAAAAGACATAAGCAATATGACTAATAGTTTCTGAAAAATAACAAATTGAATAAGCAACTATTTGATTGTTTTCATCATACCAAGTGTAGACAAAATTAAAGATATGATTGGTAAATATTTTTTTAACCGAACTTATAGGAAATTCCCAACCTAATTGTTTTATCCAGGAAAAAATTTCTTTCTGAATATTAAGATTAAATTCAAAATTTTTTAAATTGGTTTTAATAAATGAAAAATTATCTGTTTTTCTTAAAATTCTTCTATTTTCTGAACTGAGATTAATTTGAAACAAATTAGATCTACTACTACTATCTTGATACCAAAGATCTTTTTGATTTCTTTGTGGAAGAAAACCTTGTTGATAGTTTGATTCTATTGATTGATTTTTATTTAAATTAAACTGGATCATATTTTTTTAGTTTTAAGGCAGTTCTAAATGCTTCAGTTTCTGACCAAGGATATTCAGTATTGCCATGAAGAATGGTATCTTCATGACCCTTTCCACAAGCAATTACAACATCATCGGTTTGGGCCAATTTTACAGCTAGGTTAAAAGCATCTTGTCGATTGGGAATATTAAAATAAGTAAATTTTTTATCTGCAATTTTAAGTATTTCTTGAATCTGTTTATTATTTTCTATATTTTGAATATCAAAAAAATGAGAACTATTATGATCAATACCATTTATAATTTGTTGATTAATTTGTTTGATGTCTTCATTGCGAGTATCGTCGGAAGTAATTACAGCAATATCAGAAAAAAGTGAAACTACTTTACCCATTTCCGGACGTTTACTCTGATCTCTACCACCAGTAGCACCAAAAATAACAATTATTTTGCCTTTAGTAATTTTTTTTAGAGATGAAAGAGTTTTTTCTAAAGCATTGGGTGTATGAGCAAAATCAACAATAGTTTTGAACTTAAAATCATTATTCACTTCTTCTCGACGACCTTTAGTTTCTGGAAAGTTTTTGATTGTATCAAGCAAAAACTTTTGATTTACTTTTAAACTGTCAATTATATTTAGAGCAACTAAAATATTATTGATCTGATAGTAATAACTACTATCAGTAACTATTGAAAGATTATTAACTTCGAAGGTTAGTTTTTTGTCAGTTAATTTAATATTTTTAGCTTGATAATTAGATTTTGAATTAATGCTATAAGTACTGAGTGGAGATTTTACTAATGGTTTTATGATGTTGTATGAAAGATCATCTTTATTGAGAATGGCAAAATCTGATTGATCAAAAATTTTAGCTTTTGATTTAATATATTCGTTCATGTTTTGGTAATAATCCAAATGTTCGTGTGAAGTATTGGTAATAGCGGCAGTTATAAAGTGACATCCTAAAAATCGATATTGGTCTAATCCGTGAGCAGTCACTTCGCAAACAACATGAGTTACTCCTGCAGCTAGCATTTGACTAAGTATTTGTTGAAATAATTCTGGGTCTGGACTAGTCATGTGTAGGCCAGTACTAATTTCTTGATTATCACCATATTTAGCTCCTATGGTGGTGATAACTCCAGCTTTTATACCAGCTTTTTTTAATGTCTCATAAACTAAAATACAGGTGGTAGTTTTACCATCAGTTCCGGTTATACCAATGAGTTTTAATTTCTTAGCTGGAAAATTATAACGAAGACTAACAAGATAATTTTTGGGGTAATGCCAAAAGATGTTTTTGATTTTTTGAAAATTTATCGATTTTAATGACATTTTTATTGTTTTATTATAGCAAATGATCAATTTTTGAAGCTAGCTCGAACCAAATAGGAGCAGCAGTACTAGAACCCCAGGGTGAACTTTTAGGATTGTTAATAGTTACAATCATGGTAAATTTAGGATTCTCACATGGTGAAAATCCAATATATGAAGCAATTGTAGAAGAATCAGTATAACCGCCTTTAATAGCAATTTGGGCAGTACCACTTTTGGCACAAACTTCTAAATTTTTTGGTTTCATTGTTGAAACAACACCATTTTCAACGGAATATTTTAAAATTGATTTAATTTCTTTAATAGCTTCTGAATCAAAAACTTTTTTGGGATTATTATTTTTACTTATTAATAAATGTGGCTTAACTAGCATTCCATCATTAGCAATGGTATTAAATGCTTGAATCATACCAGTTTGAGTGACAACAATTCCCTGACCAAAAGAAGCTGTAGCCAAATCTATGTCTGGCCAATCTTTTTTAACACTTGGCCTAGATTCTCCTTGTAAATCTATACCAGTTTTTTGATTTAAACCAAGTTTTTGAAAATAATCTAAGAATTTTTCTAATCCAAGTTTGGCAATAATATGGCTCATACCGATGTTGTCAGAGTTTTTTATAATGTCTCTTAATGTTGAATTAGGATGAGTAGCGTTATCGTGATTTGTGATTGTATATTGACCTATGGTTAGGGGTTTATCACATTTATCACAAATGTATTCTGAAGAAATTGATTTACTGTCAAGTGCCATAGTGACAATTAATGGTTTAAAAATTGACCCTGGTTCAAAAAGGTCTGATATGGAATTTATTTTGGTAGCGCTTGGAGTGGCAGAATTCGTTGCTGTAAATGTGCTCATAGCTAAAATTCCACCAGTTTTACTGTCTAAAACTGTAATAGATCCGGAATCAGCATCATATTTTTCAACTCCATTTTTTAATTCTGATTCGACTTGAAATTGAACACTACGATTTAAAGTGGTGTACAAATCTTGTCCATCTATAGCAATAGAACTCCATGATTTTTTAGTAAGAATAGCTTTGCCGGTGGCGTCTTGCGGTGACCATGTAAATCCCGTTTTTCCTTTTAATTGTTTTTGATAATAACCTTCAAGTCCACCATAACCAATATCATATCCTTGATCATTTTTGGCTACTAATCCTAAAATTGATTGAGCCATTGATTGTTCTGGATAATATCTTCTTTCATATTTTTCAAAAATAAGACCTGGTAAATTGAGTTGTTTTTTTTCATCTTCATTAAAAAGACTGTTAAAAGTCAACCATTTTTGATTGGAATTATTTTTAAATAAATCAATTAATTTATTGTTTTCTTGGTTAAATTGAGGGTGAATTTGGTTTACGATGTTAAATATTTGAGTTAAATCTTGGTCTAAATTTGGTTTGTATATTGAAAGTTTATAATTAGTAATATTAATAGCTAAAGGAAATTTATCTGAAGAGAATATTTTTCCACGACTAGGAATAGTTTTTTCAAGCTTATATGTTTGAGTTAATGCTTTTTCTCTTAACTCAGATCCTTTAATTACTTGAATATAAAAAAAACGACAAATGATAAAAACAAAACATAGACTTAGAGCTAATGAAATTGTTTTATATCGAGAATTATTCATTTTAGATTTATTTTTTGATCAATATAAATTAAAGATTGTTTTTGTTGTTGGATGTTAAGTTGATTAATAGAAGTTAAGTCAGTAAATTTTTTTTCTAAACTTTGATTTTCTATTTTAAGATTTTGATACTCAAGTTGATTTTGATAAAGTTGACCATTTTGGTTTAAAATTTCACTTGAATAAAAAAATGAAAATACAATCTGAATTGTGATAATTAAAATTAAAATGTAGGTAAAGTGTTTTGGCATTAAACTATTTTATACGATCTTAAGATAGCTGAGCGAGATAAAGGATTTTTTTTGACTTCTTTAAATGAAGGATGAATAGGTTTGTTAGCTTGATAAATATTTTTTTCTAAAATATTTTGTTGAATAAATTGTTTAATAATTCTGTCTTCTCCCGAATGAAAACTAATAAAACAAGCTATTCCATTTGATTTTATACTTTTTAAACTTTGGGAAAGAATTTGTTTTAAATTATTGAATTCTTGATTGACGGCAATTTTTAAAGCTAAAAATATTTTAGTACTAGGATCTGTTTTAGTTCTAATTTTATTTTCTAAATAAAAACCCCTAATAATATCGGCTAATCTTTTAGCATCAGTAATTGGTTTTTTTTGTCTTTCAGAAATTATTTTAGAAATAAGAGCTTGGCTATATATTTCTTGACTATTTTTGGAAAAAATTTGATATAACTCTTCTGCTGAACCAATATTAATTATATCTTTTGCAGTTGGATCATTAGAATTTTGATTAATTCGCATATCAAGAGACTCTTCATCATTAAATGAAAATCCCCTATTGGTAGAAATTTGTTGATTTTTACTTAATCCTAAATCAACTAATAATCCATCAATTTTTTGATTTACTTTTGTATTAACAATATTTTCAAGTTGATTAAAATTTGACAATATGGGGGTAAATTTTTCTGACAAACCAGCTTCTTTAATTCTTTTTGTCGATATTTCTAAATTATTTTGGTCTTGGTCAATACCATAAACAATAGCTCCATTTTTAAGAAGTTCTAAGGTGTGACCTCCGTTACCCAAAGTAGCATCAACAATAATTGAATCAGATTTGATCCCTAAAGTAGAAATTACTTCTTCTAAAAGAACTGGTTGATGATAGTCCATTAATTGATTGAGTAATCTCCAGTTATGACAGACATGTCTTTTTTTGTAACAGTTGATGGGGTGATTGAAGATACTTTACCACTACCGTTACCATTAGAAAAAACTGAGTAAACTGGTTTGAAATTTTTGATTAAGATAAAGTAATCACTTTTTGAAGAAACAGTAGTTTTAATGGAAAAATCTTCCGTTTCAAGTTTCAAACCACCAGTTGTTTTTATATTAGCAGATGTTGAAAAAACAAACGGAGCTTCATAAGAAGCAGACTGACCATTGGCGGTAATAAAACTAAGGCTTAGAGTACCACCAGTGATCCCTTCATCGTATTTATACTTACAACCACTAGTACAACTTTCAGTACCTAAAAGTAATTCTCTTTCAATTGAAGTACCTTCAATTTTTGCAGTGCCACCAACACCTTTTTCAATTTCTATATTTTCATCTTTGGCGGTGTAAATTAAATCATATTCTATTTCGCTAATAGAACTGGGAATATTGGAAATTTTTAAATCCAATCTATGACCATCACTTTGAGGGATCAAGCTAATATAAGGTTTTTGATCGTCTGTCAAAACTAGCTCACTATTTGATTTGTCATTACTTGGGATATTTTCAGTACTAGTAGTAGTTTTTTTACCTTTACCAGTAATTACTATAATAATAGTGATAATAACTAGTACTAATGCACCAATAATAAAATAGATTGGAGTTTTATTTTTCATAGTCATTACTTATTTAACTGCTTTTCTATCCAAGTGTCAATTTCATCAATTGGAAGACGGATTTGTTTCATAGTATCGCGATCACGAATTGAAACAGTATTATCTTCAAGAGTTTGGTAATCAACAACGGCACACCATGGAGTTCCTATTTCGTCTTGACGACGATATTTTTTACCAATATTACTACTATCATCCCAATCAATAGAATATTTTTGATTTAGCTGTTTAAAAAGATTTTCAGCTTTATCAATAAGTTCTGGTTTATTGGCAGCAAGTGGAAAAATAGCCATTTTATAGGCAGAAACTTTTGGATTAACTTTTAAAACAGTTCGAATATCACCACTTTCAGTTTTTTCTTCCTGGTAAGCATCAAGAAGCATAAAAAAGAAACTACGATCAACTCCTCCAGAAGTTTCAGTTATCCATGGAAGATATTTTTCGTGTGTGACTGGATCAATATAAAATAAATCTTGACCACTAAATTTGGAATGTTGACTTAAATCATAATCTGAACGCCAATGAATACCTTCCATTTCGGCCCATCCCCATGGAGCGTTATATTCAATATCAAAAGCTTTTTTAGCATAAAACGCTAACTCATCAGGGGCGTGTTGTCTAAAACGAAGATTTTCAGCATTATTGAAAAGTGATTTATACCAATTGATACGAGTTTCTTTCCAATATTCAAACCATTTATCCATTTCATTTGGATGAACAAAATATTGAATATCCCATTGTTCAAATTCTCGAGTGCGATAAAGGAAGTTTTTTGGAGTGATTTCGTTTCTAAAAGCTTTTCCAATTTGAGCAATACCAAATGGTATTTTAACTCGACATGAATCGACAATGTTTTTAAAATCTAGATATATAGTTTGACAAGCTTCTCCTCGCAAATAGGCATGAAGTTTTTCGCCTTCAATAACTCCGATTTCAGTTTCAAACAAAATATTGTATTTACGACCTTCGGTAAATTGTCCGCCACATTCTGGACACTTTGAAGGATCGTCAAGTAAATCTGGTCGAAAACGTTTATGACATGATTTACATTCAACCATGACATCGGCAAAATTCTTTACATGACCTGAAGCTTCCCAAACTCGAGGATGAGTGATAATAGACCCATCAATCATAACAACATCTTGTCGAGATGTAACATTGTCGTGAATCCAAAGATCTTTCCAATTTTTTTTCATCAGAGAACCAACTGGACCATAATCGTAAAATCCTTGAACACCGCCATAGATTTCAGAATTTTGAAAAATAATTCCTCTGCGTTTACAGAGACTGACAATTTTACTTACAAGATCATTTTGATTATCTGACATTTGTATCCTTAAAAATTAATAATAATTTTTAGGGATCCCGATTAATCGGGACGGTTCCACCCTATTTAATAGATTATGTAATCCAATTAATCTATTCACTTAATTTACTTGTTTACCAACTCACAAAGTGCCACCTTTGGTCATTGTTGATGTTGAAGTTTATATCGTTTTATTAAAACTGTCAATTAAACTATTTAAATAGCTTATTACTTTCTAGAGGTTTTTCGATAATACTTTCAAAAAATTTTTTGATAAGTTTTTGAGTGACTGGATAATCTTTTTTGGCAAATGAAGCAATAATTTCTGGAGGAGTACCAAAACCTAAATTATCCAAAAGTTTTATTTCATTATCGATATATCGATTGACTTGGTTTTTGTTTATCGATTCAATAATATTTTTGGAAATAGTATAAATCCCCTCTATTTGTTGATTTTCAGCAATAAATTGATTGATTATTTCTAAAAAATAAAATAATAAATTTAATTGAGTTAAACTTTTATCTGTTTGAAGAAATTGGCTAATTGTTTGAGCTTCAGAAATCCAAATAAAATCATTTTTTTGATATAGATGAACTTTGGTAATATTTCCAAGTTGAAGACTACCTAGTCGACTACTTTTTATATTTTTTGCACCTTTGGCTAGAGCAATTATTTTTCCGTCCCTAGGAGTTAATAAAGTAATTAAACTATCAACTTCTTTTAAATTGCGATGATTTATAACAATAGCCTCAGTAGTTTTATATTTATCCATTAGAGAGATACTTTGATGGTTTTATCGGCAGCCCAGCTAAAAGTATCCATTTTTTTACCATTAATTGTTAGATTGTATTCTACAGCTTTAGTACCAGGTTGTTTTTGAAGATACAAAGTATAGTTTGAACCTATTTTAACGCCAGATTTATATTGAATTGTAACTTTACTACTGGATTTTGGATATAAAGGATATTTGTCTCCATAAAAACCTTCAAATACTTGTTTACCTAATTCTTCGTATTGAACTGTTTCAACTTCAGATCCTGTCATTTTAGTTAAGGTTGAACCAGTAGGTACATAAAATCTGAATAAATCTCGATATTTTGAAGCATTAAGACACAAATCACCTTTCTCAAGATTACAATTTGAAGCAGCAAAAGGATTAGTATAAGTTACTGAAACCTTGTGGTCAGCAATACCATTTTTGATAGTAATATCGTGATCAATTTTTTGAGTAACAAACATATTACTTTTGGCAGCAGCAAAATTGGCATCATTTAAATGGAGATAATCTATTGTTTCGGCTGTTTGAGTGATTTGTCCAGTAATATTGGCAGAATTACCAACTGTCTGCATTTCTTTATCGGTAAAATAAGCCAAAACATGTTTTTGGTTAACGTTTTTAAAGAAAGCTTCTATAAGACTCGTCATTTTTGATTTTTCTGATCCCATAACGTTGGCTAATAAAGCTGACATTAATGGATTTAAGAAATCTTTTCGATTGAGTTCGATATAATCACGAGGACGACCAGCCATCCATTCAATTTCGTATATTATAGAAGGACAACCATTACATCGATTGTCAGGTTCGGCGGTAAATGTTCCAACTCTGGTATCTAATTTACCCAAAACCTTAACCATATCGGCTAATAATTGAGTGTCAATAGCGATAACAGCATCAAAACTTTCTTTTGGTTTCATTGCTTTTATATAACTTTCCAAAAAGATTTGAGCATCAGTAGGAAAATCTGGTGATAAGTTAGCGTCACGAAGATAAAGATAAGGAACATTTATATGGTATGAGGAAATTAATCTTGGAGCTTTGGTAGTACTTTTAAGACGATCATCTAAATCGTAAATATTACTAGCTGTGCCGGGAGTGACTTTACCATTAGAAACAGTCATAGTGCTATAAGCAGTCCAAAAACCACCACTTGGTCGAAGTTCTCCATCATTTTGAAAAACCATCAGATAATGTCTAGGACTGTCTTTTCCAAGTAACCAAGAAATTTTAGAAAGTAAAGGTTTACCATTTTTAACTAAATCATTGACTTGAGTAACAGTTTCTTGAGCTTTAGAAATTTTTGATCTTATTTCAATATTTTTAAATTTCTCAGGATAACGATTGGGATTAATTTGATTAAGTTCGTTTTCAATATTGGTAATTTTTATTTCTAATTCATCTAGATATGGAATAAGTCCTTCGGCTGATTGAGTTAAAAAAGCAATTCTATCTTCGGTGGTTTTTTCGCTACTTTCTGAACTGCCTTTAATACCAAGAAAATCTTGATATGGCTCTATTGCTTGAATGACTATTTCAACTGAAGTAATCCCTTCGTTGGCAATATTAATAACTTTTTGACCATCTTGATAATATTTTCTGACGCCTGGAATTATATTTAATAATCCCATTTTTTTGTAAGTTAGTTCAATTTTTTTGGTATCGGTTTTAATATTAGTTAAACTTTCTTTGATTTTTATAATATCTTTATCACTAACGGATTGTTGAATGATTTGATATTCGCCTTTAATTGCATTTACTTGATTAAGTATTTTTTTAGCAGGAACAAATACAGTAAAAAAGAAAACGGAAAACAAAATGGTAATAATAATTAAGATTATTGATAAAACAGTAACAATTTTTCTACTCTTATTTCTTTTTACTGGTTTAACGGTTGATGTCTGAACTGTATTAATAATATTATCCATAAGATAAGTTTAAACAAAATTTTCAAAAATTACCACCTGGAAAACATAGAGAGCGGAGTTTTTATGATGATAGTTATTTCTTCTATAAAAGACTGTTTTTTAATATAATTGGCGTCCATTTTGGCTCTTTGTTCAAAAGAAATATCATTCCTACCGGAAGTTTGCCAAACACCAGTAATTCCAGGTTTGGCTGACCTAATAATATTAATATATTTTTTAGTTTTAGGGTATTTTTTTTCTTGTTCTTGAAGTTCTTCTTCTCGATAAGCTCTAGGGCCAATCAAACTCATATCCCCTTTTAAGACATTGATTAATTGAGGAAATTCATCAATGGTTAATGATCTAATTTTTTTACCAATAGGTGTAATACGAGGGTCTTCAGACATTTCTAATTTCCAACCATTTTCTTTATATTTTTTCCAAAGTTCTGGGTAATTTTCTCTTAATCTTTTATCATTATCACCGGTATACATAGATCTAAATTTATACATCCAAAATTGATGACTATTTTTACCAACTCTTTTTTGTTTAAAAAAAATAGGGCCTGGAGAGCTAGCTTTAACCAGTACCATGGTTACCAACATGATTGGAGAGAATATGATTAAAAGAACTAAAGATCCAACAATATCAATGGTTCTTTTAAATATTTGGAAAATTTGTTTTTTCATTTTAGCTTAAAAAATATTTTTTTAATTTTTTCTTTTTAACAATTTGAGAAACTATGTCTCGTACTTTAGCACTACCATTATGAGCGATATTACAAATTAATAAACCGTCTGGTGTGTCAATAACCGCCAAATTATTAACATCTATTAAACTAACAAGTTTGTTTTTTGAAGTAGAAATTAAACAATTTTTTGAATTAATTTCTAAATGATCGATATCTTTGGTTAGAGTGGCAATTCCGTTTTGATCTTTATCGAGTTTGCTATAAATAGATTTCCATTCACCAACATCACTCCAATCAAATTCTGCTGGAATTACAAGCATATTTTTTGATTTTTCTGATATAGCCTGATTAATATTGAGATTTTCTGATTGTTTGTAAATTAGTTCAATTTGTTTTGGAGTGGGATTATTAATTAATTTTTCAAAAAATTCATAATATTCAGGATGAATTCTTTGAAACTCATCTAACATAGTTTTTAAGCTAAAAGTATGAAGATCAGAATTCCAAAAACTATTTTTTTTGATGAGTTTTTCAGCAGTATCAGAATCTGGTTTTTCGATAAAAAAACTAATATTGGAATAACGATTGCTTTTTTGTTGGGGGACAATATATCCGAATGAAGGATTGGGCCAAGTTGGTTTTATACCAATGGTGATAATTTTTTGTAATTTTAATGCCAAACTATAGGCATAATTTACAGTTTTTTTAAATCTTAAGTTTTTAGTGATATATTGATCTGCAGCACTAGTAGTGATTATGGCATTTGGATCAATTTGATAAATTTTGCTAATGGCAAAAATATAAGCCATGGCAGTATTTTTTTTAGCTGGTTCGTAAAGAAAATTTTTGCTAGGTATTTTTTTACCAATTAATTTTTCTAATTTTTCTTGATATTTTTGGTTGGAAACAATAAAAATATTTTTTGTTGGACAAACTTTTTTGGCTCTATCAATAGTTTGTTCTATAAGAGTTTTTTTACCAATTAAAGTTAGAAATTGTTTTGGATGATTAGCTCGTGATTGAGGCCAAAGTCGAGGCCCAGTGCCTCCGCAAAATATTACAAAATAGTGGTTTGGTGTTGTTGCCATAGTTGATCAATTTCTTGTTTAAAGTTTAACATAAACTTTTCGGTTGAGAATTGTTTTGCTTGATTTTGACAATCAATTTTTTTGAAATCTTTTGGGTTAAATTTTTCTAAACAATGAATAAGCGATTTGGTGGTTTGTTTTTCAAAAAAGAGGCCAGTTTTTTTGTCGATAACAGTTTCGGTAATTCCACCTTTTCTTAGGGCAATTACTGGTTTACCACAAGCTTGAGCTTCTAGAGGTGTTAATCCAAAATCCTCTATTTGAGGACAAATAAGGGCTTGGCAATTTTGATATAAGGAAAGTAATTTTTTAGCAGATACTTTTCCAGTAAAAATAATATTTTTGTCATTTAACCTCTTTTTAAGATCAATTAAATCAAATTTATCTCGACCTTGGCCAACAATAATAAGTTTTTGGTTTAATTTATGACAAGCTTTAATAGCTAGATCAATCTTTTTATGAGCAACTAGTCGTGAAACTACTAGAAAATATTTTTCAGAAGTTTTTTGAGTTGAAGGTTTAAAGTAATTTATATTTACACCGGGATAAATTATTTTACTAGATCGATGATAATGATCTAAAATTCTTTGTTGGACATTTTTAGAATTACAAAGTAAATAATCCGGACGTTGACCATAAATAAAATCAGTTTTTTGATAATTTCTTAAAAATGGTTTTAAAAATCTAAACTGATAAGGTGTTTGATAAGTATATCGATTGGTGTTGTGCAAATAACAAACAAAAAGAGTTTTTGGTTGAGTGATTAGACAATGGCCGCAAACTTGAGTGGTGGAAATAACAATATCGAATTGAGAAAAATCAAACTGTTCTAAGGCAATACCATAAAAAGGAGTATGAAATAGACTATTCTTTTTAGTTAAAGAAAATTTGTTAATAATTGATGGAATAACTTTTGTCCCTTTTGGAAGCCATTTGGTTTTTTTGGGATTATATATGGTGGTAAATACAGTAGCTGATGGATAAATTTTTAAAATATTTAACAAGACCCTTTCTGCTCCACCCCATTGATTTAACCAATCATAAAAAATGGCAATTTTAAGTGACTCTACTTTGTTTCGCATTTTAGGATAGTTTTGTAAACAGAAAAGGTTTGTTTGGCAGTTTTATCCCAAGAATATTTTTTGACTTGTAAATGACCTAATTTAATTAATTGGTCCCGTAAATCGATTGATTCATATAATTTATTTATTTGTTCAACTAATTCAGAAACGTTGGTTGGATCAAAATAGAGAACTGAATCTTGATAAATTTCTGGAAGACAACTGTTGTTTGAGGAAATTACTGGACAACTTAAAGCCATAGCTTCTAAACCAGTTAAACTAAAACCTTCCATGAATGAAGGATGAACTAATGCTAAAGCCTGACCATAAATTTCTTGAAATTGTTCATCTGGAATATAACCTAAAAATTCTACCCGTTTGCTAAGTCGATTTTTTTTAATTAATTTTTCTAATCTATCAGTAAAATAATTTCTGGCACAAATAATTTTTAAGTTTAGATAAGGTAGTTTTGTAAGAGCTTCGATTAATATAGAGGGATTTTTGTGAGGATAAAGATTGCCAGTATAGATAATGTAAGGATTGTTTGGATTGTATTTAATTTTTGACTTTGATAATTGGTCAATTTTAATTAAAAAATTAGGGTCAACTGCTTCATGAGTTGTAGTAATTTTGTTGGGATTGACGTGGAATTTGGTAATGAGATAATCACGCCAAAAATCACTTGGGACAATAATGGAACTAGTTTTAATGGCTATATGAGTGGTGATTAAATAGAAAAAATGTTTGATCCAGTAAATACTGGCATTTTTAGTGGTATTAAGACGACCTTTAAAAAAATGTTTAATTAAATCATGAATAGTGACGACAGATTTACCAAAATAAAAAATTGGTTTATTGAAATGAGTAAAGTGAACTAAATCAGGATGAAGTTTTTTTATTAGAAAAGGTAATAATATTTGCTCGCTAATAGAGTAATGTTTAATATCGGTAGTAATATAGTCAAAATTATCACCAAGATCTTTTTTGATTTCTGTTTCTAAGTCAGAATAAATTATTAAAGTGTATTTAAATTGAGAAAAACCTGGTTGATCAATTAAAGCTTTAAGTAAATTTTTGGTATATCGACCAATACCGGTATGTTTTGGCCCATAAAGTCGAGCATCAATAACTATATGTGGTTTTTCTGTTTTGCTCATAAATATTTGGCTTTGGTGGTGCGTTTGAGTTCTAATAATTTTATTCCCCACATGACTAATTTTTGAATTGGTTTAGGGTATTTTTTAATTAAATTTTTTTCGTAAAAAATTCTCATCGCATTAACGCTGGCTTGAGCAGTTTTTAATTTGGTTTCTCGAGAAGCCTTAGAAAGATGTTGGCTTTTGCTGACAAGTCCAGAAGAAACTCCCTGAAAATGGGTAATTTTACAAGTTGGATTGAAATATAAATGATAACCTTTTTGTTTAATTTGATAACAAAAATCCAAATCTTCACCATAAAAAAAGTAATCCTCATTCCACCAGCCAATTTTTTGACCTACTTGATATTTAACCATCAAAAAAGCTCCAACACAGGCTTCGATTTGATGAACTTTTGAAGTATCTAAATGGCCTAAAAAATAACCAGCAAAAAGGCGTGATTTTGGAAATAATTTTGAGAGACCTGAAAAATAACAAAATGCTCTCCAGGGAGTTGGAAATCCACGATGACACTCAGGTTGCATTTTGCCAGTTAACGCCAGAGTTATATAACAAGTAGCAGCATCAACTTTTTTATCACTATCAAAAAATTCGATCATATTTTTGAGAGTGCTTTGATCAACAATGGTATCTGGATTTAAAAATAAAACATAACGAGTTTTGGAATTAATTTTTTTTACACCTTCATTGTTACCGTGGGCAAAACCTAAATTATTGGTAAGAAGTAAATATTTGGTAGTAATTTTTTGATTATTATCAACCAAATTTTGAGCTAACTGAATACTGTTGTCAGTTGAATTATTATCAACAATAATAACTTCAATCTTATAATCACCCAATTTTGATTTATAGATACTGGCAAGACATTTTTGTAAATAATCTTGAGAATTATAATTTAAAATAACAATTGAAAGATCCATATTATTTGTTAGTAATTTTTTTATAAATTTGATTTAAGCCTTTAACACTGTTTTGGTAAGAATATCTACTACTGATAAGTTTATTGGCTTCGTCACCCATGGCAATTCTTTTCTTGTTATCTTTCAAAAGATTAATAGTATTTTTAGCGACCTCATCATATTTACAAATAATTGATTGTTTAAAATTTTCGATTTTGATACCACCCATACCTTCAGGAGTAGTAACTATAGGTAATCGACAAGCCATGGCTTCCAAAAATTTATTTCGACTACCTCCCCCACTACCCATAGGAGCCAAAAGCGTCCAACAATATTGGTAATAATACATTGGATCATGTGGTTGACCATCAAAATCAGCTTCTTCGACAATGACATCGGAAGAACGATAATGACCATAATAATCTGGTGCAAGACGGCCAATAATATATAGTTTACATTCAGGGATAGCCTTTTTAATAATTGGCCAAGAATCTTTCATAATCATTTCAACAGATTCACGATTTTGCATCCATTTCATATTGGAAACACCAAACAAAACTGATGGATAAGCACTTTTTGGTGTTTTTGATTTTGATTCAAAATATTTATTATCGACGCCATTGTCAAAAAGTTTAATATCAGAACGACTGGTGATTTTGGAAATTATTTTTTGATCTTCTTCTCCAAAAGCAACAACTGTATTAGTATTTTTCCAATAATAAGTTTCCCAATATTTTAATTTTTTAACATCCAACCAAAGTAATGGGTAGATTAATTTTTTCCAACCTTTAACTGTCTCAATGTAATGTTGATAAACTGCAAATTCGATAGTTTGATCTACCAATACTATAGGAATATTGGTTTTGGGAATATTGGGCATTAAATAGAAACATTCACAATGAATAAGATCGTATTTATCCTTAGCTAATTCTTGTCCAATTGTGTTTTTTAAATCTTTACTAATATAGTTGGCAACCAAAAATGGATAAGTACTAAAACCAGTAAAAAGAACTTTTCTCAAATTCCAAGTTTTACCTCGTTTAACGACAATAACTTTTTTACAGTATTGTTTGATTTCATCCAAACCTTCTTCATCACGACTAAAACAAATCAAAGTAATATCATTTTCTGTGGCAAGATATTTTATTGAATAATAGGAACTATTTTGACCACCAGACTGAGCTCGTCTGGGTAAATACGGAGTAATCATTAAAATCTTTCTTTTACTTTTGATCATTAGTTTGAGTGATTAATTGATAATAAAAAGCCATCATAATCCAAAATAAATAAGCTGTTTTTGAAGCTTCAAAAACGTCAATAAAAATTGCATTAGCAAGAGTAGCTGCAAGACAGCCAAATAATATTACAGCATATTTTTGATTATCGGTTTTGTTTTTAATAAACATAAAAGAAAAAGTTTTTTTGATGAAATAAAAAATTATAGCGGCAAAGGTGATAAAACCAAGTGCGCCACTTTCACCAAGATTTCTTAAATAATCGTTATCAGTAGCTAAGGTAATTGAACCTAAACCGGTTCCAGTAATAGGATTCTTTTTAAAAGCATTAATAGCTCGAGGCCATTCAGCATTGAAACGAATTTCACCTGACCTAGCGACACCAACATCAGTATCAACCGGAAGATAATTTTCGGTTTCTTGATGTCGAACGACTGTTGGAGTTGGAGTACTAGTTTTTGTATCAGAAGGTTTTGTGGAAACGACAATAGTTGGAATTGGGGTTGGAGTAGAAGTAAGATTGTTTGAATTGTTATTAGTAGAAACAAATTGATTTTTTAAAGCAGGAATGGTAGCTAAAAGGCGTTGGTTTAGATCTTTTGAACTAAACATACTGAAGACAACTAAAAGAGAAATTGGGATAATCCATAAATATTTTCTTAATAAAAACAAAGAAAGAGAAATACCTCCCCAAAAGGCAAATATAGAAACACGAGAGGCAGTTAGTGTTAGAACTTGAAAACTAGCTATCCAAATAATCAAACTAATAAATTTTAATAATTTATTTTTACTAATAATGGCAATTCCTCCGATGATTATTAGAGCAACACTCATAAAAGCAGCTAAATCGTAGTGTCCGGCAAAAGTGGAACTGATTCTGGTCCAAACATTCATTTGTAAAAGTTGTCCTTTGGAAAATTCCGAATTCATGGTGGAAATCACGGGAAATTGAAAATATTTTTGACCATATCCATAAACACAAACAAAAGTGGTGGCGATTAGAAAGAAAATATGAAAAATCTTTATCTCCTTTAATGATTTTAGAGCAGATAAAGTTACAAAGAAAAGTGAAATATATTCAAAACGACGGAACAAATTTAATAATAAGATATTTAAATTTTCAGTTTGATAAACAAAAAAAGCTGTAATAAAACTAGAAATAATGGCCAAAAAATAGGCAATAAAAAGGAAAGTTATTTTAGTTTTAAATATAGGAAACTTATTTTTGATTTGGAAAATTAACCAAATTAATACAGCTAGAGCAACTACAATATCATCAAGTCTAATAGCAACATAAGTATTGTTGACACTAAAAAGTGGGAACTTAGGATATAAAGGTATAAATAAAATTAATATCGCTAGAATTGATTTAAAAATATTTATATTTTTGAACATGCTTGTAGATAAATTGGTGATAGATGAATGATAGCGCGAATTAGAGCGTTTATTTTTAAAAGTAATCTAACTATAGAATATTGCCACAATGGTTTGTGTTTTTTGAAGAAAGATAAAATTCCTCGATACTCATTTAAAATAGGATCAAGACGACTGGTGGCTGATGCACCGCCAAGATGAATAATTTGGGGACCAATAAGATACCAAACTTGATTATTTTGAGTATTTTGTTGAATACGATAACAAAGTTCAACTTCTTCTCCATACATAAAATAACTTTCATCAAACCCTTTCACTTTATCAATTAAATTTTTTCGGGTTAACAAAAATGCGCCTGTAACCCAATCTTGACGATGATCAGAAAGATAAAATTTGTCTTTAGTATAAAATTGAGGAGTGTGAGGATGAATTGGTTTAATAATTTTATTTACAAAGGGAAGATCGTCAAGACTTAAACACCAAGTAAAAACATTGCCTAAATTAGGGAAAAATCCTCCGCTGGCTTGGATAGTTTTATCCTTATTTAAAAGTTGAGCGGTGCAAATTGAACTTTCTGGATGAGAACAAAGCCAATCAAGACTTTGGCTAATAGCAGAATGAAGGACAATAGTGTCGGAGTTAAGTAGAAGAATATAGTTACCTTGAGCAATTTTAAATCCTTGATTATTAGCTTTTCCAAATCCCCCATTATCTTTGTTGGCAATAAGAACAATTTTTGATCCGAGTTTTTCTAGTTCTTTGACTGAATTATCTTTTGAATTGTTGTCGACAACAATAATTTCAAAGGGAATGTTTTTTAATCCCTTATCTTGATAGATGGATTTGATGCAATTCAAAGTTAAATCGCAGGTGTTATAAGATGGAATGACAATTGAAAGAATAGGTTTCATTTTTTGTAGCTAGATTTTATTAAATAAAAGATGATTATGATAGAAATTTCAGTAAAAAAGAATGAAAAAAGACGACTGGGAATTGAAACTGGAAATTCACGGATAGTAATTTTGCTTTTATATTCTTTTTCTTTAAAAATGAGTTTATTTTTTATTCTTTTTTCTGGTTTAGTAAAAACATCATTTTCCCATTCAAAACCATTAACATAAAGAGACCCTCTAAAAGGTAAAATAAATTCTTCAAAATAATAACTAGGAATAGTGTTGACAATAATCTCTTTAGCTTTTTCTGGAGGATGGTTTAGATTAATTCTAAAAAGTCCATAGTAATAAGTTTTATAAAAATTCATGACTTCAGTTCGAGTCATATTGGTAAAATAACCAGAAACATTGGGTATTTGAACAGTATCTCCAGGAAGATCAGATTTTACACTATTAACTAAATCAGGTA
>CAZLAG010000001.1:5935-7474 GCA_964557475.1 uncultured Gammaproteobacteria bacterium | reverse complement strand
CTTGGGCCAATAAAAACATAATCACCTATTTCAACTGGTCCAAAAGAATTGCCATAATCTGAAGAATTAATATCGTGTTCATCGTTGTAGATTAAAACTTGACTGGCAATGCCAACATGGTTACCAATTTTGAGAGGGGCTCTGCCGTCCATAAAACAATGATCACCAATAATAGTGTCGTGTCCAATAGTTACATTTGATGGTTTAAAAAAATTAGCGCCAATATGAATAGTGGAGTCAAAGGGCATATCGATTCCAGAAGCTAAATAAAATATTTTTCTAACAAAATGAAGTGGAATAAAACCAACGAATCTTAAAATCATCAACCAAAACTCCAAACAGATAGTTTTTATACGAATAATAATTTTTTGAAAAATGTCTTTTTGATTTAACTCTTTGCCGGTTCTATCTTTCATAATTCATTTTACTAAATTTTTATTAAAAACTTCTATTATTGATTTGGCAGTGGATTCCCAAGTAAATTTATCGGCTTGATTTTTACCTAAAATCGAATATTTTTGCCTAATCTTGGGGTCTAAAATTTCAATCATTTTTTTGACTAAATCATCTTTATTTTGAGGGTCAATAAATAAACCAGAGCCTTGAACTACTTCTTTAAATGGTGGAATTGATGAAACTATTACTGGAGTACCGATTTTCATTGATTCGATAGCTGGGATACCAAAACCTTCGTAAGTACTTGGCAAAACTGAAGCAATAGCGTTTTGGTAAAGAGTCCATTTTTGATCATTGTTAACAAAATCTGTAAAAACGACTTTGTCTTCTACCCCCTCTTTTTTGACTGTTTCAAAGATTTCTTGAAACAACCACCCTTTTTTGCCAGCAATAACAAGTTTAGGAATTAGATCGTAGTTCTTAGATCGTAGAAGTAAAGCAAAAGATTTAATTAAAAAGGGAATGTTTTTGTTTGGTTTGAGAGTACCGAGATATAGGAAATAGTTGTTAGATGTTAGATCGTAGGAGGACAGAATATCATTTTGAGTTTTTGAATTTATTTTGGGTGGTTCGTCGACACCGTTATAAGCAATGCTAATTTTTTGAGGATCAATAGAATAAGTTTTTATAATCTCATCTTTAGAAAATTGTGAAACAGTACAAATATGTTTTGCTTTTTTAATTGATTGAATAGTCCAATTAATTAATTGGTAAAGATCTTTTTTGGTAAATTGGGATTGAAATCTAAGATAACCTAGGTCATGAATAGTTGGGATTGTGGGACAAGGACAAAGAATCGGTGAATAATGACTAGGAGAAAAAAATATATCTAATGGTGCTTTCTCAGTATATAAATGAATAGGAAGTGCAAAACGAGTCCAAAGTTTTTTTGGTCCAAAAACACGATATTGCCAATTAGAAGTGGCATGAGGTAAATCTGATAACGGTTGATCTTTAAGGTAAATAATATATTGGTTTTCTTTATCTAGTTGATGAAGTTTAGTTAAGACATTAAAAGCATATTGACCAACGCCAACCTTATTGGAAATATTGGCTTCGTTACCATCGATACCAATTAACATA
>CAZLAG010000001.1:0-5835 GCA_964557475.1 uncultured Gammaproteobacteria bacterium | reverse complement strand
GTTTGTTGGGCAGTTTTTGACCAACTATATTTTTGAGCTAAAATAATTCCATTCTGAATAAGTTTTTGTCTTAATTTTGGATACTTTATTATTTTTTCAATAGCTTTACTAATTTCTATTTCAGATGAAGGATTGACTAAAATAGCTGCATCTTGAGCAACTTCAACTAAAGAAGAAGTATTGCTAGTAATAACTGGGACACCAACCTTAAGAGATTTAACTATGGGTAATCCAAATCCTTCATAAAGTGATGGATAGGCTAAACAAAGGGCACTGGCATGAAGAGCTACCATATCCTTTTCAGGGATAAAACCAAGAATTCGTACTCCGGGATGATCGGTGGCGATGTCTTTTCCCCAACCGTATTTGCCAGTAATAGCTAATTCAACTTTACTACCAGGATTTCTTTTTTTGAAAGAAATGAAAGCTTTAATAAGTCGATCTAAATTTTTTCTTGGTTCACGAGTGCCTTGAGCCAAAATAAAATTGGTCAAACCATATTGTTTTTGTATTTTTTCTTTTTGACGGACTTGTTCTGTTGATGAAAGTTTTAAAAATTTACTAAATTTTTCTTCAGCAGATTCATAAATAACAACAGTTTTTGTTTGATCTATTTGAGGAAATAATTTAAATAGATCGTTTTGAGTATTTTTGGAAACACAAATAAAATATTTACATTTTTTGGCAGCCCAATGCATTTTATTTTTATGAGCTTTGATAACTTTTGGATGATGCCATTGGGGGTATAAAAATGGAGTGAGATCGTGAATGGTAGCAATAGTTTTGGCTTTAATAGTTGGTGGCTGAGTCCAATCTGAAGTATGAAAAATGTCGCATTTACCAATAAATAATTCTATAGGGAAAAGTCTAAGTTGATTCCAAAGAATTTGGAGTAATGTTGGAGGGAGCTTTGATTGATAGATAGTGACATTTGAATGATATTTGGTTAACAATCTAATATCTTCTGGTAATGGAAGTCGAAGAGATGAATAAAAAAGTTTATATTGATTTTTTTTATCAATTTTTAGTAAATTCCTGACTAAATTTAGAGTGTAGTTACTAACACCAGTTTGATACCCGACTGAAGAGATATCTATTCCAATAATCATGATTTAGTAAGTAGTAATTAGCTAATAGTAAATAGCAGCTAGCAACTGTTTGATTTTAACAGTTTTTGGAGTTGCTTTCTTTTTTTGATCATTTTTGGGATTTTGGTTAAAACCTGAAAATAAGTTTTAAATATAGATATTGGTAAATAAATGATCGATTTAAGTTTGTAAGACTTAATGGTGGTTTTGATTAAATAAAATAAATTTCTTAATCTTTCTTCAGTAATTTTGGGTAAGTTTTTAATTATTTCTTTTAGAGAATAATTTTTGATGATAATAAAAAACCAATTTTTTACATCCATGCGGGCACGAAAGTTGCCCATTTGATTACTGGTACCACCACCTAAGTGATAACAAATGGCTTTGGGTATATATAAAGTTTTATAGCCAAATTTAATCAATCTCAAAGCTAAATCAACATCTTCTTCATAAGCAAAAAAATCTTGATCAAAACCACCAATTTTTTGAATAATATCTTTTCGATAAACAATCAAAGCAGCAGAAGCACCCCATACTAGTCTATTAGTATTTAGCTTTTTAGCTTTTAGTAAAACAGATTTATGAAATGGTTTACCGTTGGAAATGTTTTGACACTTACCGGAAATAAAAAATTTTAAACCTTGAGACTCATATTTATCGCCTTCTTTATTTAAAACAGTGCCAAAAAAAGTAGTTATGAAAGGATCTTGATTGTCTTTTATAACTTGAGAAATTATTTCAAACCAATTCTTTTCTAAAGTTAAGTCGTTATTACAAGGAACAATAAAATCATATTTGGCTTTTGAAATACCCAAATTAATAGCTTTGGCAAAACCTAGATTTTGAGGGGAAGAAATGATTTTGGTGCTTAATTTAGTTGAGCGATATTGATTAAAAAAATTTTTAATAATTTCGAGACTATTGTCGGTAGAGTTATTGTCGACAATGATAATCTCAAAATTAGCTGAAGTAAATTTGATTGATTGATATAAAGAATAAAGACAATCAAACAAAAAAATGGCACCGTTATAATTTGGAATGATGATCGAAAATTTAGGTTGTAGATCGTAGATCTTAGATCGTAGTTTTTTTTTAGTCATTTAGTAGTTGAGAAAGATCGATAGTATCGCCTGTTTTTAGATTAATTTTTTGAGAATCATTTGCATTAAGTTCAATAACGTATTTGGCAGGTTGAGTGTTTTGAATAATCTTAGTCGAATTGGTTTCGTTGGCACTAATAATATCAGTAACTTTACCTTCAGAGTTAATCCAAATCATATCTAATGGAATAAAAGTATCTTTCATCCAAAAAGGTTGAAACCCATCTTTAACAAAAATAAAAATCATGCCGCACTTAGGACAAAGTTTGGTTCTATTTGATAAGCCGGCTGATTTTTGAGAAATACTTTTGGCTACTTCTAACTTGTAATCAATATCTTTAATTTTTAAATTAATAGTTTCAAACTGTGGCGGATTTCTTTTGTAAAAGAAAAAAACAATGATAGGAATGGCGATTAATAATATTAAACTGATGGTAAGATTTTTTGACATATTTTTTGACTAACTTTTGCCCAAGTATAATTATTTTTAACATAAGTCAGACCATTTTGACCAAGTTGTTGGCATAGTTTTGGATTGGAAATTAACTGTTTGATTTTTTGTTTAAGATCATCAATATCATTTGTTTTAAACACAAGACCACCATTTGAAGAAGTAACAATTTCTTTTAATGACGGAATGTTGGAAGTAATTACAGCTTTAGATCTAGCCCAAGCCTCGACTAAAACTAGGCCAAAACTTTCTTGAACAGATGGTAAAACTAAAAAATGGCATTGATCAATAATTTTTATTAAATCTTTATTGTTTACATTAAATTTGAAATGGATTTGTTTTTGAACTGGTTTTGGAAGCGATTTATAAATTTTTTCTATTTGAGGAAAATATAAAGTTTTTTGACCAACAATAACAAGTGAGGTGTTAGATCGTAGATCGTAGATCGTTGAAAAAGATTTTATAAGAAGATCGACGCGTTTGTGAGCAGCTAGAGAACCAATAAACAAGATCGTAGATGATAGATCGTAGTTAGTAGTTTTTGATTTTTTAGTTTTTAGAAAACCTTGTTCTACTCCATTGCCGGCAAGAATAATTTTTGTCGGATTTATTTTTAGATTTTTAATAAAAAAATCAGTTTCGTATTTGGTTAGAGTCCAAAGAAAATCTGCTTGTTGAAGGGTTTTTATAAGAGGTAGACGAGAGAAATCGGGATCACTTTGATGAAAAGAAGAGTTGATTAGTAATTTAGTGGAGTAGTTATTTAGTAAATTAGATATTTTTTTAAAAAAATTAGCATAGAGAATAATAGTGGTAGGAAGTGGGCCGGCAATAATTAAATCAGGTTTAAAATTAATAATTTTAATTGTGGCTTTTATAAAAGGAATAAATTTAAAAATTGGTCCTTTTTGAAAAATTTGGATAAGTTGGTGGAGATATGAATTTTTGGGAGTGAAGAGATTAAAAAATTTTAAAGGTCGACGAAGATGATGATAAACAGGTAAATAGATATTAGATGGTAGATAATAGATCGTAGATATTTTTTTATATTTTGAGTTAACGAAATCATCAGTACTGGAGCAATCGGACGATAAATATATTACTTGATGACCCTCATTTTCTAATTGATGACTAAGTTGATAAACTACTTTTGATCCTCCATCGATTGCTGGAGGAAAAATATGACTAATTGCAAGTATTTTCATGACACCTTATTATACGTGGTATCCTGATATTAAGTTTTTATGAAATTAATAAAAAAGATTTTTAAGTCAAAAATATTAAGATTAATTTTTTCGGTGGCATTGATTTATTTTGCATTTAGAAAAGTAGATATAAAAAATTTATTGAATCAATTAATTGGGATTAAATTGTGGTTTGTGTTTGTAGTTTTAGCTATTTCTTTAGTTTTAAATCTACTAATCTCTTATCGATGGAGTTTGCTTTTAATAAAAAAACCAAGGTTTAAAGATGTTTTAGTATTTTTTAAATCAAGTATGATGGCTTCTTTTTATGGATTAGTATTACCTTCAGCAGCAGCAACAGATGTAGTTAAATGGTTACTAATAGACCAAAAATACCCTCAAATTCCAAAAAGTAAAATGTTAGGATCGGTTTTTTTGGATCGAATTATTGGTTTATCAACTTATATTTTTGTGGGTTTAGTTTTTATTTTAATTGCTAAATCTAAAGGAATTTTGATTCCAGAAATGATTTTTTATGCCATACTGGGATTAGTAATTGGTTTTATTATTTTTTATATTTTTATATATTTTTTTGATATTAAAAAAACAATTTTTAGATTTAAAATATTTAAGAAATTTGAAAGTATAAGTGAATTGGTTAACAGAGAAAATTTACCTCAAATTTTTAAAGGAATGTTGGTGGCTGTGTTTAGTGAATTTGGATGGGTATTACAAATGTGGTTTATTTCTTGGTATTTTGGGGCAAATTTAAGCATATTTTCAATATTAGTTTATATTCCAATAATTTCTTTGATATTAATATTACCTATTTCGATTGCTGGTTTTGGAGCTAGAGAACAACTTTATCTATTTTTCTTTCTACCAGTTGGAGGAGTTGCAGAAGGAGTATTGCTGACATCAGCTTTTAGTGGAATATTAGGTATTTTAATTTCTTTACTTGGAGGCCTTATTACTTTAACACCAGAATTTAAAAATAATTTAAAGGATAAATTAAAATGAAAACAGAATTTCAAAAATTTCATATTTCAGTTAAAGCTCTAATAAAATTTAATAACTCATTTCTTTTGCTTCAAGAAAAGGATGGTCTTTGGGAAGCTCCTGGTGGAAGAGTAGATAATGGAGAATTATTAAAGGAAACTTTATTAAGAGAATTAAATGAGGAATTAAATCTTAAACTATCGATTGATGATATTGGAAATTTAATTGATGTTAATCAAAGATATGATTATAAATTAGGTGATGGTTGGTGTTTAATGACTCTTTTTTATGAAATTTTATTAAAGCAAAAACCAAAAATTAATATTAGTGATGAACATGTTAATTTTGCTTGGATAAAGAAAGATACAGATTTTAGTAAATTTATTTTTAAAAATTCAATTCAAAAAGAAATATTTGAAAATTTTAAAAAGAAATTAAGATAATTGACAATATTTTAATATTTGTTAGAGTATTTTAGTTTGTCGAGAGAGTTTCGAAAGAAACTAGCAACCGAGTTCGCCAGCTGGCGAATCACGGTGCAATTCCCTATTTTGGGAGGACAAGCCTTTATAAATTAATTAAAGGAAAAATATGAATTATTCCCTATTTACCTCAGAATCAGTATGTGCTGGTCATCCTGATAAAATTTGTGACCAGATTTCGGATGCTGTTTTAGACGCAGCTTTAGAAATTGATAAAAATTCACGAGTGGCTTTGGAAACTTTGGTGACTACCAATAAAGTAATAATGGCAGGTGAAGTAACTTGTAGTCAAAATTTAAATTTTAAACAAATTGCCAAAAAAGTAATTCAAGATTTAGGTTACACCAATCCCCTTTTGGGTTTTGATGTAAATGCAGATATAGAAGTGTTGGTGCATGAACAATCAAAAGATATTGCTATTGGAGCTGATAATGATGGTGCGGGGGATCAGGGAATGATGTTTGGATATGCTTGCAACGAAACACCACAATTGATGCCATTGCCTATAGTTTTGTCACAAGAATTATGTAG